>JAWWDH010000239.1:0-5535 GCA_033720015.1 Pseudomonas sp. | reverse complement strand
GATTGCCCCGGACATGAGTGACGAAGAAACCATCGAGGTCGCCAGTGCGCTGGTTGAAGCAGGGATGGACGCGGTGATTGCCACCAACACCACCTTGAGCCGTGAAGGCGTGCATGGCCTGGAGTGTGCCGATGAGGCAGGCGGTCTCTCTGGTGCGCCGGTGCGAGACAAGAGCACCCACATTGTTCAGGTGCTGGCGGGTGAGTTAAAAGGCCGTTTGCCGATCATCGCGGTGGGCGGTATTACCGAAGGTAAGCATGCAGCTGAGAAAATCGCTGCAGGTGCCAGTTTGGTGCAGATCTACTCTGGTTTTATCTACAAGGGACCTGCGTTGATTCGCGAAGCGGTCGATGCAATAGCCGCGTTGCCGCAAAAAGCGTCGGTATAAAAAGGGCTCCCTTAGGGAGCCCGTGGGCTCGCGCCCGCCGCTCGGATGGAGCGTGCTTGGTAAGTCGGTAGGTTCCTGAATCAGCCGACAGCGTGAAGTTCGTTAAGTCGATGGATACCGGCGGTGCCGGTCATGCCGTCCCAATTGTCGCCGCGGCCTTCGCGCCAGCCGTTCAACCAGGCTTGGCGGACAGAGGCGAGGGTGAAGGGGCAGAGCTCGCGGGATTTACCACTGATGCCGTACTGATAACCGCGCAAAAAAGCTCTTTCTAACGGATCACGCTTAAGTCTTCTCATAGGGTGAAGCCCTCAATGTTGACTGTTATGTCCCTT
Organism: Pseudomonas sp.; assembly: GCA_033720015.1. GTDB lineage: Bacteria > Pseudomonadota > Gammaproteobacteria > Pseudomonadales > Pseudomonadaceae > Aquipseudomonas. The sequence goes on along the minus strand of JAWWDH010000239.1, from coordinate 4,815 downwards.
AGACCTTGTCGCAAGGTCAGGCAGAAATGATCTGCCTTACGGAGTCCGCTGCCGGCGTCGCGAGCCTCCTTGCCAAGCACCGTTGCGGTGATGGCCTGAGGTGATTTCTAACCAATGCGCGGGTGGCTGTGAATGATCGTTTCGTCATAAGGCCGTAACCTTTTTGAGGGTCAGGCCATAAGGACGGTGCCAGGCGTCCTGCTTTAACGCGGTAACGCCTATGCTGTGGGCGTTACCACTGGAGATACTGGTGTTTTACTATCGCGAATGGAATGCGATTGAGACTGTTGTTTATTCCGACGAAGTGTCGTGCTGAGACGCTTTGTCACTTATTTTAGGTGTGCTGATTTTGCGGCACCCCGTTGATTGCCTTAGGCACTGGAAATACCCCATGTCGGAACGTTACGAACTCTTTCTCACCTGCCCCAAGGGCCTCGAAGGCTTGCTGCTTGAAGAAGCCAGCAGCCTCGGCCTTGAAGAGGCGCGTGAGCACACGTCGGCCATTCGTGGCATGGCTGACATGGAGACGGCCTACCGCCTGTGCCTGTGGTCGCGTTTGGCCAACCGTGTGCTGTTGGTGCTTAAGCGCTACAGCGTACAAGACGCTCAGAGCCTCTACGAAGGGGTGCTGGAGGTCGATTGGTTCGAGCGCTTGGAGCCCAGCGGCAGCTTGGCCGTGGAGTTCAGCGGTAACGGTTCGGGTATTGATAACACGCACTTCGGCGCCTTGAAGGTCAAGGACGGTATTGTCGACAAGCTGCGCCTGAAGGACGGCACTCGCCCCTCGGTTGATAAAATCAACCCGGACATGCGCGTGCACCTGCGTCTGGATCGCGGCGAGGCGATTCTCTCGCTTGATCTCTCCGGCCATAGCCTGCACCAGCGTGGTTATCGCCTGCAGCAGGGTGCTGCGCCACTCAAGGAAAACCTCGCGGCAGCGGTGCTGATCCGTGCCGGCTGGCCGCGTATTGCCGCCGAAGGCGGCGCACTGGCCGACCCCATGTGCGGTGTCGGCACCTTCTTGGTGGAAGCGGCGATGATCGCCGCTGATGTAGCGCCGAACCTGACCCGCGAGCAGTGGGGCTTCAGCAAGTGGCTGGGGCATGTGCCCGCCTTGTGGAAGAAGCTCCAAGCCGAAGCCCAGCAACGCGCCGAAATCGGTATGGCCAAGCCGCCGCTGTGGATTCGCGGCTACGAGGCCGATCCACGGCTGATTCAACCGGCGCGCAATAACATTGATCGTGCGGGGTTGAGCCACTGGATCAAGGTCTACCAGGGTGAAGTGGCAACGTTTGAGCCGCGTCCGGATCAGAACCAGAAAGGCTTGGTGATCTGTAACCCGCCATACGGCGAGCGTTTGGGTGACGAAGCCAGCCTGCTGTATCTCTACCAGAACCTCGGCGAGCGCTTGCGTCAGGCCTGCATGGGCTGGGAGGCCGCGGTGTTTACCGGCGCGCCGGACCTGGGCAAGCGCATGGGCATCCGCAGCCACAAGCAGTACGCCTTCTGGAACGGTGCACTGCCGTGCAAGCTGTTGCTGATCAAGGTGCAGCCCGAGCAGTTTGTCACCGGCGAGCGTCGTACTCCCGAGCAACGTGAACGCGAGCGTGAGCAGGTCGAAGCCGACAAGGCTCCACTTGAGCCGCAAGAGCGTCAGTACAACAAGAATGGCAACCCGATTAAACCGGCCCCAGCGCCTGTTATCGAGCAGGCACGCTTGAGCGAAGGCGGGCAGATGTTCGCCAATCGCCTGCAAAAGAACCTGAAGCAGCTGGGTAAGTGGGCGCGTCGTGAGGATGTGCAGTGCTACCGCCTGTATGACGCCGATATGCCGGAATATTCCATGGCGGTGGATCTGTATGGTGATTGGGTGCATGTGCAGGAATATGCTGCACCCAAGTCAATTGATCCTGAGAAAGCCAAATCGCGCATGTTTGACGCCATTGCCGCGATTCCGCAAACGCTGGGCGTCGACAAGAGCAAGGTGGTGCTCAAGCGCCGCGAACGGCAGAGCGGTACCAAGCAGTACCAGCGCCAGGCCACGCAAGGCCAGTTTATGGAAGTCAACGAGGGCGGCGTAAAGCTGCTGGTCAACCTTACCGACTACCTGGATACCGGGCTGTTCCTCGATCACCGTCCGCTGCGCTTGCGCATTCAGAAAGAGGCCGCCGGCAAGCGTTTCCTCAACCTGTTCTGCTACACCGCCACGGCGACTGTGCATGCGGCCAAGGGCGGCGCACGCACCACCACTAGTGTCGACCTGTCGAAGACTTACCTGGATTGGGCGCGCCGCAACCTGTCGCTCAATGGCTATTCGGATAAGAACAAACTGGAGCAGGGTGATGTGATGAGCTGGCTGGCTGAGGATCGTGGCGAGTACGAGCTGATCTTTATCGACCCGCCAACCTTCTCCAACTCCAAGCGCATGGAAGGCATTTTCGACATCCAACGTGACCATGTGCAGTTGCTCGACTTGGCCATGGCCCGCCTGACTAAAGACGGCGTGCTGTATTTCTCCAACAACTTCCGCAAGTTCGTGCTCGATGAGAGCCTGGCGGCGCGTTATCAGGTTGAAGAAATCAGTGAGTCCACCCTTGATCCGGACTTCGCCCGCAACACGAAAATCCACCGCGCCTGGCGTTTCAGCCTGCGAGGCTGATGTTGTTGTGCGCCTGCCCGCAGGCGCACGGGTTTTAGGGTTTGTTGCGGATCAGTGCGCGTAAAGCGAAGCGGTTGGGGTGGCAGGCCTGTGCTACATCGCTGGCTACGGGCAGCGGCTCGTCGTTGAGCCAGGCAGCAATCAACTCTCCTGAAAGCGGCGCGGTGATCAGCCCGCGTGAGCCGTGGCCGCTGTTGATGTACAGGCCATCCAGCCACGGGCAGGGCGTGTCTGGCACTTGGCGGGCGTTTTTGCTGAGTACGGCATAAGTCTCGGCAAAGGCTTTCTCATCGGCTAAAGGGCCGACAATGGGCAGGTAATCCGGGCTGGTACAGCGGAATGCAGCGCGCCCCTGCAGTTGCTCGGGGTCCAGCGTGGCGGTGCTAAGCGTATTAGCCAGCTGTGGGGAGATTTCTTCCAATAGCTGCAGATTGCTCGCATTATCGGCGCTGTTCAGCGACAAGTCGTCACTGTTGAAATCGAAACTGGCGCCTAACGTGTGCTCATTCAAGCGGGCCGGAGCGACGTAGCCTTCGGCGCACACCACCGTGCTGAGGGCGCGGCTGGCTGCGGTGGCCGGGAGGCAGCTGATCTGTCCGCGGATTCGTTTCAGCGGCAGGTGTGCGCTCTGGCTGAAACCCTTGATGCCGGCGGCACCGGCCAAGACCACCACGCTCGCGCTGGCCAGTAGGTGCTCGCCATTCCAGGCCTGCCAGTGACCACCCTCGCGGCGCAGTTGCAGGGCTTCTTGGTGCAGTTGCACGCGGATATTCGGCTGTTGGCTGAGTAGTTCACACAGCGCTGGCGGGTTAACCCAGCCCGCCTCGGGATAGAACAAGCCGCCAGCGGGCAGGGTAATGCCAGCCTTTGCCTCAGCACTGGCGTTATCCAACGCAACCAGCAGGTCTGCCGGAAAAGCGTCGGCGAGTTGCGCTTGGCGCTGTGCTTCTTTTGCATCGAAGGCCAGCTGCAGTACGCCACAGTTATCCCAGGCCGTGCCTTTTGGCAGGCGCTCCAATAGCCTGCGCGTATGTCCATAACCGCTGACGATCAGGCGCGACAGTGTGGTGTGATGGGCCGAAAGTTTGAGGTAAAGCACGCCTTGAGGGTTGCCCGAAGCTTCCTGGGCGATGGCGTTATGGCGCTCCAGTAGGGTCACCTGCCAGCCGCGCTGGGCCAGGCTGGCAGCGGTGGCACAGCCGGCCAGGCCGGCACCAACCACCAAGGCGTGGCGGGTGCCGACAGTTTGCGGGGGGCGGGCAAACCAGGGCTTTTCAGCCGGAGTGGCGTGGCCGACAAATGCGCCTTTGAGTACTTCCCATTTTTTCCCCAGGCCCGGCACGCGTTTCATCTTAAAACCGGCATCGTTCAGGCGGCGGCGTACATAGCCGGTGCTGGTAAAGGTGCCCAGGGTGGTACGGGTGGTGGATAACCTGGCCAGCTCGGTAAACAGCTCCGGGGTCCACATGTCTGGGTTTTTCGCCGGGGCGAAACCATCGAGAAACCAGGCATCGACCTTGGCATCCAGCTGCCCCAGCAACTCCAGCGCATCGCCAATCAGCAGGGTAAGGACGATACGCCCGCCGGCAAATACCAAGCGTTGAAAGCCTGGGTGCAGGGCTACGTACTGTGCCAATAGCTGCTCTGAATAGGGCGCAAGCTCCGGCCATAAGGCCAGTGCGCGTTGCAGCTCAGCCTGGTTTAACGGGTATTTTTCCACGCTGACGAAGTGCAGACGCGCGCCTGTTACCGCCTGCTGTGCAAATAGCTGCCAGGCGCAGAGAAAATTCAGCCCGGTGCCAAACCCGGTTTCGCCAATCACCAGATGTTGATCCGCCGTCAGTGCGGCGAAGCGCTCCGCTAACTGGTTGTTGGCGAGAAACACATAGCGGCTTTCGGCCAGGCCATTCTCGTTGGAGAAATACACATCGGCGAATTGCCTGGACAGGGGCTGGCCCTGCTCATCCCATTCAAGGCAAGCTTGCTGGGTGGGGGTATCAGCGGTGGAGGGCATGCTTGGCTCGCTCACGGGTAGTCGATGGCGACGATGTACCAGGTCTTTTCGCCGGTCGGGGTGTGTACCCGCACTTCAGCGTCCAGACTTTTGCCGATCAAGGCGCGTGCCAGGGGCGAGTCGATGCTGATCAGGTTGTTTT
>JAWWDH010000238.1:0-5580 GCA_033720015.1 Pseudomonas sp. | reverse complement strand
TCGCCGGAGAGGAACTTGTCCATCTCGGCCTGGAGGAATTTGCGGTCTTCGGCGTTCATCATGTTCAGCCGGCGCTCGTTGATCAGCAGGGTTTGGTGCTTTTGCCATTCTTCCCAGGCTTGTTTAGAGACGTTGTTGAAGATGTCCTCGCCTTTGGCGCCTGGATACGGTGGGCGCTCCAGGCCGGGAAGTTCCTGTTTGTGTTTGCGGCACTGTACGGTGCGGGTCATGGCGTTTCTCCAAAGTTCGGTGCGGTTGCAAGTGCGTCGGCCGCGCGTTTCAGCAGTTTCTTGACTGGGGCGGCTAGCCCCAGGCGCGGCGGGGTGGCGAGGTTATACCAGAGCCAGTCGGCCTCGGCCACGACGTGCGGCGCGGCGTCGACCCGGATCAGCCAGGGCTCGATGGCCAGTTGGAAGTGACTGAAGGTGTGGGTCAGTGCGGCCTGCTCTTGGCGTGCGCCTAAGCGTAACTCGTGGCGGCTGGCCAGGTCGTCCAGGCTTTGCAGGTCGTCCAGTTCAGGCAGGCTCCACAGGCCGCCCCAGAGGCCGCTGGACGGGCGGCGATAGAGCAGTACTTCACCATGGCGGTTGGCGAGGATTGGCATCAGCGTGCGCTTCTGCGGCAGCGCCTTGCGCGGCTTGGGGATGGGGTAGCGAATCTCCAGGCCGAGCAGGTGCGCCTGGCAGCCGCTTTTCAGTGGGCAGAGCAGGCAGCTGGGTTTGCTGCGAGTACAGAGCGTGGCGCCGAGGTCCATCATCGCCTGGTTGTAGTTATTCACCCGCGTCTGCGGGGTGAAGCGCTCGGCCACTGCCCATAGCTGTTTGGCCACTTTAGGCTCGCCCGGATAGCCCTCCTGGGCGACGTAGCGTGCCAATACGCGCTTGACGTTGCCGTCGAGAATCGGCGCGCGTAGGCCCATGCTCAAGCTGGCGATAGCGCCGGCGGTGGAGAGGCCGATACCGGGGAGTTCGGTGAGCTGGTCGACATCACGGGGAAATTCGCCGGCATGTTCGCGCATGATGATTTGCGCGGTTTTCTGCAGGTTGCGCGCACGGGTGTAGTAACCGAGGCCCGTCCACAGGTGCAGCACTTCGTCCTCGGGTGCTGCGGCCAGGTCGTTGACCGTTGGCAGAGCGGCCATAAAGCGGTCGAAGTAGCCGAGGACGGTGCTGACCTGGGTCTGCTGCAGCATTATTTCCGAGACCCACACGCGATACGGCGTGATGCCCTGTTGCCAGGGCAGGTCCTTGCGGCCGTGGTTGTCATACCAGTCGAGTACCGCGGTAGAAAACTGCGCAGGGCTCATCGGTTGAACAGGCCCTTGAGTGCATCTTTCAGCTCGGGGCTGACCTTGTCGCCGAGTTTTTCTTCGATCTTCTCGTTGATTTTGTTGCCGGCGAGCTTGGCGGCAACCTTGCCCAGGCCGTCCTGATCCAGGCGGCAGGCCTTGCCGCCCATTTCCAGGGGGCCACGGCAGCGCACTGGCCATTCGATGCCGACATAACGCTCATTGACCTGGCAGGCTGGGTCGGGCATCTCGCGCTGGTCGCCGATGACGGTGATGCCAACACGGTAGTCGAGGCCGAGGATGCGCAGGTCGACATCGCCCTTGCCGTTGACCTCCAGGCCGGGAATGCGGACCTTGAGATCGGGGTTGTGGGCGACCCCGTTGCGCAGGATCAGGCTGCCTTGCAGGCTTTCAAAGGGCGTGTCCTTGCCGCGTGGGTCGCTGCTCAGAGCTTTGCGGTTGAGGGTGGCGATGCCGCGGCACAGTTGCTGCTCCAGGTTGGTGCCGACCAGTACGCCGTCATTCAGCAGGAAGCTGGCGTCGCCATTGAGGCCGTCGATCCAGGCGCGCTGGCTGTTACCGCTGGTGCTCAGATTGGCGTTGAGATCAAGCAGGCCTTTGACCGGCGAAGGCTGCTCGGGGTTTTTCAGGAAGGGTTCGAGCTGAATGCCGCGCAGGTTGTTTTGCACGCTGAGCAGTGGCACGGCTGGGCGTACGTCGATGCTGGCCTTGGCGTCGAAGCTGCCGGTGCCGATGCTGCCGCGCACATCTTGCAGGGTTAGCAGGCCGCCTTTGCCCTGTGCCTTGGTGCTGAATGCGCTGATGGCCTGTTGCTGGACGGTGAGCTGGTCGAGGCTGAGGTTGAGCTGCACATCCAGCTTGCGCAGGGTTGCAACCGGCAGCACTTCGCTATTGCTCCAGGCGTGCTGCGTTGGCGCATCGGGCAGCGGTGTGCTGCCACTCTCGCCGGCGCTGGCGACGCTGGCCTTGACCTCGGCCTGACGCGCCGCAGCGGCATCGTTGCTGTCTTTAGCCGGTGCAGGCAGGTAGCGGTCGAGATTCAGCTGGTCGCCCTTGAGTTGCACGCGCAGGGCTTGCTTGGCGAAGTCGGCAATCGCCAGCTGGCCGCTGAAGTGGCTGTCATCGAGGGTCAGCTTGAGGTCTTCGAAGGTCAAGCTGTTGGTGGTGCCGCTGAGGCGGGTGACCAGTTCGAATTGGCTAAGGGTTTTCTCATCATTCATCGGCGGCAGTTTCTGGCCGATGGTGCTGAGGAACTCACGCAGGTTGAGTGGTGCGATGGACAGGCCGCCGCTGAGCTTTGGCTGCTTGTCGAGGTCACGTACTTTCAGTTCGCCAAGGGCGCGCAGCTGATTGCCGGAGAACTTCAGGCTGTTCCATTCGGCGACCTGGGCGGCCAGGTCGACCAGCAGCTGGCCTTGGGCGGAGTAGGTCAGGGTCTGGCCGTCGAAGGGTTCGCCGGAGACCTCGCCGGAGAGTTTGGCGTCTTCCAGTTGGTAGCGCTTGAGGGCGCGGTCGAAGCGCAGTTCGCCTTGCAGCTCGCTACGCGCGCGCAGCACCGGCTTGTTGAGGCCAAAGAAGGCGCTGAGTTTGATCGGGATGCCGGCACCCTCGCGGATCGCGCCGGTGGTCAGCTGGATGCTTTCGGCGCTGAATTGCTGGCCTTTCTGCGCGTCGTGGTAGTCGATGCGTGCGCTGTTGACGATCAGGCTGTCGATATCCAGTTTCAGTGGCTGGCTGCTGCTCTCTGCTTCAGGTGTTGTGCTGGCAGTTGGCGTGCTGTCGCCAGCTGGGCTGTCACCGGTGGCTGCGGCAGTTGTCGGCTTGCCGACGTCTTCCCAGTTGCTGCGGCCTTTTGCGTCGCGCTGCAGGTTGAGATTGAGGCCGTCGATGCGGATGTCGCTCATCTGCACTTCTTTGCGCAGCAGCGGTAGCACGCGCACCGACAGGCCGAGCAGGCGCAGGTCGGCAAAAGGCTTGTCCGGGGTGCTGAGGCTGGCGAGACTGGCGTCGGTCAGCTCCAGGCCGAGCCAGGGGAACAGGCTCCAGCCGATATCGCCCTTGAGGGTCAGCTCCAGGTTGGCCTTGTCGCGGGCTAGCTGGCGGATTTCGTCTTTGTAATCGTTGGGATCGAACAGGTGGGTGAGGGCAAAGCCCAGCGCCACGATGATCAGCAAGAGCCCTAGAAAAAACAGGCCAATGATTTTGCCGAGCGCTTTCATGTGCGAATCCTTGTTTCGAAACTGAAGGGTGAAAACAGCAATTTGAGCCGGCGAGTATAGCGCCAGTGCTTTGGTTCAGGCCGCCGACAGTCCCGTTTGCCGAGTGATTTTGCAAGGGGCTTTTACGCTGAGGCTTAGGCGTTGAGCCTGTGCGGGCAGGTTGTGGCGCATGGTCGGGCAACCTGGGCATGTGGATCGGTAAGTTGACGGCCGGTTCCCTGGCTTTGCGCCTCTGCAGGCAGATAAGGTGTGCGTGAGCGGCCCTGGGCGGGCTTCAGTCGCCGATAGTTAGCACCTCTGATCGCCGTTGGTAGCCGCCCGCGCGGATGCCCGCCTATAATGCCGGCCTTTTTCGTGGGCAATTTCTGGAGCTGGTGATGATCGAGCGTACGGCATCTGTCGAGCGTAATACCCTGGAGACCCAAATCAAGGTCTCGATCAACCTGGATGGTACGGGCAAGGCCAAGTTTGATATTGGCGTCCCTTTCCTTGAGCACATGCTTGATCAGATTGCCCGTCATGGCCTGATCGACCTGGATATCCAGTGCAAGGGCGACCTGCATATCGACGACCACCACACCGTGGAAGACGTCGGTATCACCCTCGGCCAGGCATTTACCAAAGCCATTGGCGACAAGAAGGGCATGACCCGATACGGCCATTCCTATGTGCCGCTGGATGAGGCGCTGTCACGCGTGGTCATCGACTTCTCCGGGCGTCCCGGCCTGCAGATGCATGTGCCGTTTACCCGGGCCACCGTGGGCGGTTTCGACGTGGATCTGTTCCAGGAGTTCTTCCAGGGCTTCGTCAACCATGCCTTGGTCAGCGTGCACATCGACAACCTGCGTGGCACCAATACCCACCACCAGATTGAAACGGTGTTCAAAGCCTTCGGTCGCGCGCTGCGCATGGCGGTGACGTTAGATGAGCGTATGGCCGGGCAGATGCCGTCGACCAAGGGCTGCCTGTAAATGCAGACCGTTGCGGTAATTGACTACGGCATGGGCAACCTGCACTCGGTGTCCAAGGCTCTTGAGCATGTAGGTGCTGGCAAGGTGCTGGTGACCAGCGATGCTCAAGTGATCCGCGAAGCCGATCGCGTGGTGTTCCCCGGTGTTGGCGCGATCCGCGACTGCATGGCCGAGATCAAGCGGCTGGGCTTTGATCAGCTGGTGCGTGAAGTCAGCCAGGATCGACCGTTTCTCGGCATCTGTGTGGGCATGCAGGCGTTGCTGGAGCATAGTGAAGAGAACGATGGTGTCGATTGCATCGGCCTGTTTCCCGGCAAGGTGCGTTTCTTCGGCAAGGGCATGGTCGAAGACGGTGAGCCGCTGAAAGTACCGCACATGGGCTGGAACGAAGTGGCGCAGTCGGTCAAACACCCGCTGTGGCACAACATCCCGGATCTGGCGCGCTTCTACTTTGTGCACAGCTACTACATCGAGGCCGGCAACCCCAAACAGGTGGTGGGTCGCGGGCATTACGGCAAGGATTTCGCCGCAGCGCTGGCCGATGGTTCGCGCTTTGCCGTGCAGTTCCACCCGGAGAAGAGCCACACCCACGGCCTGCAGTTGCTGCAGAACTTCGCCGCCTGGGATGGGCGCTGGTAAATGAGCCGAGCCAAGCTTAAACCGCCAATCATGACCCTCAACACCGAGCAGGAACGTGAAGCCTGCCAGGCGATCAAGCGCTTTATGGCCGAGCGTTTTGAATTGGAACTGGGTAGCTTCGAAGCGGCTGAGGTGCTCGAGCTGTTTGCCCGTGACGTGGCACCGCATTACTACAATCGGGCGATTTTCGATGTGCAGACTCACCTGAAAGAACGGTTCGAGAGCATCGAAAGCGACCTCTGGGCACTCGAAAAGAGCTAGCCCGCCGAATTCACACGACTTGAGCAGGTTCAACCGATGCTGATTATCCCCGCGATCGATTTGAAGGACGGCGCTTGTGTGCGTCTGCGCCAGGGCCGCATGGAAGACTCCACGGTGTTTTCCGATGACCCGGTGAGCATGGCGGCCAAGTGGGTCGACGGCGGTTTCCGTCGCCTGCACC
>JAWWDH010000237.1:0-5593 GCA_033720015.1 Pseudomonas sp. | reverse complement strand
GCCATGCTCCGTGCGCAACTGCGCAAGCTGGAAAAACTCGAAGAACCCAGCAGCGAGCAACAGACCGAACTGCAACAACTACGCACTCAGCTAGAAGCCGCAGAAAAACTGCTCGCCAGCCTGCAAGCCGAGGCACCCACACCTACCGCGCCTGCTGCACAATCCGCAGCCGATGATGGCGCGCTGAAAAAAGCCAAGATCGACGCCGCCATGCTGCGCGCGCAACTGCGCAAGTTGGAAAAGCTCGAAGAGCCCAACAACGAGCAACAGGCCGAGCTGCAACAACTGCGCACTCAGCTAGAAGCCGCAGAAAAGCTGCTCGCCAGCCTGCAAACCGAAGCGCCTGCCGCTCCCGCTAAAAACACAGAAGCTAGCGCCGTCGACCCGCTGAAAAAAGCCAAAATCGAATTGGCCATGAAGCGCGCTGAACTGAAGAAGGCCGAAAAAGCCGAGAGCGACGAGGCGACACTCAACACCCTGCGTGCAGCATTGGTCCAAGCTGAGCAAGCCCTGCATGAGGCCGAAACTGCGTCTAATAAACCTGCGCCGGAACTGGTACGCACGGATAAGAAGCCGATTGACAAAGCCACCCGTGCACTGAAAACCGAAGTCGCCTTCGCCCGCGCCGACTTGCGCAAGCTGGAGCGTGACGACAGCAGCGCCGCGGATGCACTGGCAACGGCCCGCCAACGCCTGGCCGATGCCGAACAGCAACTGGCGGAGCACCAGGTCCCATAGATTCGTAGGGTGGGTTAGCCACAGGCGTAACCCACCGAAGGCAGCGTGACTGCCAAAGCCGCTGGCCTGATGCCAGCTGGCGGGTTACGCCGCTACGCGACTGACTCGCCCTACCACAAACTGTTCAACCGGAGCGTCAATGGCCCTGCCCCGCATCACCTCGCCCCATGCCAAGGGCAACAACCGTACTCAGCAGGTCATGCTGCAAGTGCTGCTGGCTGCCGTGCCGGGCATTCTGGCCATGACCTGGCTGTTTGGCATCGGTACCCTGATCAACCTGCTATGGGCCAGCCTGTGCGCCTTGGGGTTCGAAGCCGCGATCCTCGCCTGGCGTAAACGTCCTGTGGCGTTCTTCCTCAAGGACTACAGCGTACTGGTCACGGCCGTGTTGCTCGCCTTGGCCCTGCCGCCCTATTCACCCTGGTGGCTGACCCTGGTGGCCACCGGTTTTGCCGTCATCCTAGGCAAGCAGTTGTATGGCGGCCTTGGGCAGAACCCCTTCAACCCGGCCATGCTCGGCTATGTGGTGGTTCTGGTGTCCTTCCCTGTGGAGATGACCACCTGGCCAGCGCCGCACAGCGTGGGGCTGCTTGACGGCCTGCAACAGATTCTCGGCATCGCCAACCTGCCAGACGGCTGGGCTCAGGCCACGGCATTGGATGCGCTGAAAACCAACAAGAGCCTGACCATCGACGAACTCTGGGCACACAACCCAGCCTTCGGCCGTTTGGGTGGCGCGGCCAGTGAAGCAGTTAACCTAGCCTTCCTTGCCGGCGGCCTGTACCTGCTGCACAAACGCCTGTTCACCTGGCATGCGCCGGTCGGCATGCTCGCGGCCCTAGGCGTTATGAGCCTGCTGTTCTGGAATGGCTCAGGCTCGGACTCGCATGGTTCGCCGCTGTTTCACCTGCTTACCGGCGCGACCATGCTCGGCGCCTTCTTTATCGTTACCGACCCGGTTAGCGGTGCCACCAGCAACCTCGGCCGGCTGATTTTCGGCGTTGGTGTCGGCGTGCTGGTGTATGTCATTCGCGCCTGGGGCGGTTACCCGGACGCTGTCGCTTTCGCCGTGCTGTTGATGAACCTCGCAGCCCCCACCATCGACTACTACACGCGCCCCCGTACCTACGGCCATCGCAAGCCGACACGCGGCTTCAAGCTGGGAGAGTAACTGTGGCCCTACCTGAAATAAGCCGCTCAATGCTGAAAAACAGCCTGGTACTGGGCCTGTTTGCGATTGCCACCGTCGGCCTGGTGGCGGTACTGCAACAATTCACTGCCGCACGCATCGCCACGGCCGAGCGCGAAGCCCAGGTGCGCGCATTAAGCGAGATCCTGCCGCACGACAGCTATGACAACCATTTGCTGGATAACAGCATTGAGCTGCACGATCCGCTGCTCGGCAACAAGTCGCCACAAGCAGCCTATATCGCCCTGAAAGACGGCAAACCCAGCGCGATCATCCTGCGCGCCACCGCACCCGACGGTTACAGCGGCGCGATCCAGCTACTGATCGGCATTCGGGTCGATGGCCGCCTCGCTGGTGTACGCGTGCTGAATCACCGGGAAACTCCAGGCCTGGGCGACAAGATCGAGCTGGCCAAGAGCGCCTGGATTCGCAGCTTTGACGGTAAATCCCTGAGCGCGCCGACCACCGATGGCTGGGCGGTGAAGAAGGATCGCGGCGAATTCGATCAGTTCGCCGGTGCCACCATTACCCCGCGGGCCGTGGTCAAAGCCGTGCACAAAGCCTTGCAGTATTTCGATGCCCATCAGCAACAGCTGTTCGCAGCCCAGGTGAAGTCCAATGGCTAGTCCCAGCTACCGCGAAATCACACTTAACGGCCTGTGGAAGAACAACCCGGCCCTGGTGCAACTGCTCGGCCTTTGTCCGCTGCTGGGGGTCAGTAACTCGGCGGTTAACGCCCTGGGGCTGTCGCTGGCCAGCGCCGTGGTCCTGATCTGTTCCGGCACAGCGGTTTCCCTGGTGCGCGGCGTGGTCAACACCGCTGTTCGCCTACCGGCCTTTGTGATGATCATTGCTGCCCTGACCACCTGCATCGAACTGCTGATGCAGGCCTTCACCTACGAGCTGTACCAGATACTCGGCATCTTTATCCCGCTGATCACCACCAACTGCGTGATTCTCGGCCGCGCCGATGGCTTTGCCGCCAAACACGACCCGGCGCGCGCCGCCTACGACGGCCTGATGATGGGCCTGGGTTTCGGCGCTGTGCTGGTGATGATCGGCACACTGCGCGAGCTACTCGGCACTGGTGCGGTGTTTGCCAACATGCACCTGCTGTTCGGCCCCATAGCCGCCAACTGGCAGCTCACCCTGATTGCCGAATACAAAGGCTTTCTGCTGGCCATCCTGCCGCCTGGCGCGTTTATCGTGCTGGGTTTGCTGATTGCCTGCAAAAACCGCGTGGACGAAGTCTTAGCCGAGCGAGCCAAAGCCCAGCAGGTGGCAGCACCCGTGCAGAGCCGCCGCGTACGGGTGACAGGAGTAATTGAGTGAACGCCGCCAAGCGCCTGGAAATTTTCCGTCGCCTGCACGAAGACAACCCGGAACCCAAGACTGAACTGGCCTACAACTCGCCGTTTGAGCTGCTGATTGCCGTCACGCTGTCAGCCCAGGCCACCGATGTCAGTGTCAACAAGGCCACGGCCAAGCTGTTCCCGGTGGCCAATACACCAGAGGCCATCTATGCCCTGGGCGTTGAGGGCTTGAGCGAGTACATCAAGACCATCGGTCTGTACAACAGCAAAGCCAGGAACGTCATCGAAACCTGCCGCTTATTGATTGAGCGCCACGGCAGCCAGGTGCCAGAAACCCGCGAGGAGCTGGAAGCCTTGCCCGGAGTGGGTCGTAAGACCGCCAACGTAGTGCTTAACACGGCGTTTCGCCAGCTAGCCATGGCGGTGGACACGCATATCTTCCGCGTCAGCAACCGCACCGGCATCGCCCCTGGCAAGAATGTCGTGGAGGTAGAAAACAAGCTGATGAAGTTTGTGCCCAAGCAATATCTTCTCGATTCACACCACTGGCTGATCCTGCACGGGCGTTACGTGTGCCAGGCGCGCAAGCCGCGCTGTGGCAGTTGCCGCATCGAAGACCTGTGTGAATACAAGCAGAAAACCTCAGACGATTGAGCCGCTATTCAGCGAGTCAATGAGTCGATTGAAAAAAACTTTTTTACCCGCTCCGCTTTTGCGGCTATAAGGTGCGCAAATGGCCCTTGTAGCCTGGAGTGAGACTAATGAGCACTGATAAAGAAGATCTTGAGCTCGACGAAGATTTTGTGGCCGATGATGCCGATGACGTCGAGGCACCGGTTGAGATTGCCAAGACCAACCTGACCAAGCGCCGCATCATCGATAACTTGCTGGATGAACGTCGTCTGAACAGGCAGCTGTCCGAATACGACTTTGACCTGTAAGACAAGCCAAACAAAAAGCCCCGCAATGATGCGGGGCTTTTTTGTGGGCGCTGTATTAGTCAGCGCGCGATGGCGACAGCAGCTCAATCTTGTAGCCATCCGGGTCTTCAACGAAGGCCAGGATGCTGCTGCCATGCTTCATCGGGCCGGGCTCGCGGGTGATCTTGCCGCCGCGCGCGCGAATGTCTTCGCAGGCTTTATACACATCAGCCACTTCTAGGGCGATATGGCCATAGCCGCTGCCCAACTCGTAACTTTCCACACCCCAGTTATGCGTCAGCTCGATCACGCTGTTATGCGCTTCATCACCGTAACCGACGAATGCCAGGGTGAACTGCCCCTCCGGGTAGTCCTTGCGGCGCAGCAGGGTCATGCCCAGCACTTCGGTGTAGAACGCAATGGATTTATCCATATCGCCGACGCGCAGCATGGTATGCAGCAGTCTCATTCAGTGTCTCCTCATCGTGCCCGCTATGCCGGGCTTATAAATGCAAACCCCGGCTTATGGCCGGGGTTTGGGGTGGCTCAGGTGCTCAAGTCTATCAGAGCATCTTGCGCCCTTTGCCTGCAGCAATACGCATACGCAGGGCATTGAGCTTGATAAAGCCTGCAGCGTCCTGCTGGTTGTAAGCACCGCCGTCTTCTTCAAAAGTGGCAATATTGGCGTCGAACAACGAGTCATCAGACTTGCGCCCGGTGATGATCACGTTGCCTTTGTACAGCTTCATACGCACCACACCGTTCACGTTGGCCTGGGACGCGTCGATCATCTGCTGCAACATCAGACGCTCTGGGCTCCACCAGAAACCGTTGTAGATCAGGCTGGCGTACTTAGGCATCAGCTCGTCTTTCAGGTGCGCGACTTCACGATCGAGGGTGATCGACTCGATGGCGCGGTGGCCTTTGAGCATGATCGTGCCGCCGGGCGTCTCGTAGCAGCCGCGCGACTTCATGCCGACAAAGCGGTTCTCGACGATGTCCAGACGACCGATGCCGTTCTCGCCGCCGATGCGGTTCAGCTCAGCCAATACGGTGGCTGGGCTCATTTCCTTGCCGTCGATGGCAACGATGTCGCCCTTGCGGTAGGTCAGTTCGATATAGGTTGCAGTGTCCGGCGCGGCCTCAGGGGAGACCGTCCACTTCCACATGTCTTCTTCGTGCTCGGTCCAGGTGTCTTCCAGTACACCACCTTCATAGGAGATGTGCAGCAAGTTGGCGTCCATCGAGTACGGCGACTTCTTCTTGCCATGACGCTCGATCGGGATGGCGTGCTTCTCGGCGTAGTCCATCAGCTTCTCGCGCGACAGCAGGTCCCACTCGCGCCATGGCGCAATCACTTTTACGCCCGGCTTGAGTGCGTAGGCACCCAGCTCGAAACGCACCTGGTCGTTACCTTTACCGGTGGCGCCGTG
>JAWWDH010000236.1:0-5599 GCA_033720015.1 Pseudomonas sp. | reverse complement strand
TGCGCCTTAACCGAGGTCGGGTTAGTCGCAAAGCCGCAATCCACCACACTGACCAGGCGCTTGATGCGTATGCCCAAGTCGCCCTGCATCTCCAGTTCAACCAGGGTCGCCACGTAGCTGCCGAACACCGCACTGACCGCCACACCACGGCCCTGCCCGGCGGGCAACGGCTTATTCCAGTCAGTCTTTTCGGCCAGCAAACGCAGCACCGCCTGGGCACGTGGCTGCTCCGCCATCAGCTCCAGGCGGTAGGCCACCGGGTCGGCCTTGGCGTTGTGCGCCAGCTCATCAATAAAACATTCCAGAGCATAGGTGCCGCGCAGCGGGCCCACGCCGCGCCACCAGGACACGGGCACAACGCTCGGCTCCTGGCGGATATAACGAACCTGCAAATGCGCCAGGCTGTAGATGGGGTCTACCGCCACTTCCACGGCATCGGCATCCACGCCATTGGGCGGCAAGCTGCCGACATAACGGGCGAGAATCGAGGCACCGGCGATGCGGTGCTCCCAACCCAGCGGCCGTCCCTGCTCGTCGAGGGCGGCCTGCATACGGTCGGCGTAAAGCGGCCGGTAGAGGTCGTGGGTCATGTCCTCTTCACGGCTCCAGATCAGCTTGATCGGGTAAGCAACCTGGCGTGCGATGGCCACTGCCTGGGTGATGAAATCAAACTCCAGACGCCGACCGAATGCGCCACCGATCAGCTGGTTGTGCACCTGGATTTTTTCCGCCGGCAACCCGGTGATTTGGGCTGCCGTCTGCTGGGCGAACACCGGCACTTGGGTGCCGACCCACAGCTCGCAGGCATCTTTACGCACATGGGCCACGCAGCTCATGGGCTCAAGCGGTGAATGCGACAACAGCGCCTGCTCGTAAACCGCCTCGAACTGGCTGGCCGATTGCTGCTTGGCTTGTTCAATGTCGCCGCTGCGCTTGGCGACCACGCCATCACGGCTACTGGCCACGAGCAGCTCCTGGTCCAACTGCGCTGAACCAATCGCGGCATGTGGCCCGAGGTCCCACTCGATTTTCAGCGCCTTGATGGCCTGCTGGCAGGCCCAGAAGTTGCTCGCGGTGACGGCCACGGCATTGTCCAGGCGCACGATGTCGCGCACCCCAGGCACTCGTCGCGCCTGACTGTCATCAACGTTGAGCAGCCGCCCGCCATACACCGGACAGGTGATACTGGAGGCAACCAGCATGCCGGGGATTTGCAGGTCGATGGTAAAGCGCGCCTTGCCGTTGACCTTCGCCGGCGTGTCCAGACGCTGCGCAGGGGTGCCCAGCACCTTGAACTGCTCGGGAGTTTTCAGCGGGACATCGTTGGGCAGCGGCAGCGTAGCAGCCGCCTCGACCAGTTCGCCGTAGTTAGCCTGCAAGCCATTGGGGCCAAACACCTGGCCGTTCTGCGCATGGCACAGGCTCGGCGCGACGCGCCATTGCAGAGCAGCCGCCTGGATCAACAGGATCCGCGCCGTAGCGCCCGCCCGGCGCAGCGGCTCCCAGGTAACACGAGTAGAAGTCGAACCACCGGTGGCCTGAAACTGCATCAGGCTATCGGTATACAGCGCCGAGTTCGGTGGCGCTTCCTGGATCACCACCTGATCCAGGGGCACTTCCAGCTCCTCGGCGACCATCATGGCAATACCGGTTTGCGCACCCTGGCCCATTTCAATTTTCGGCGAGATCACCGTGACCACGCCATCGGGGCCAACGCGGACAAAGGCACCGTAACCCTCAGCGGAGCGATCACCAAGCCGACCTGCCGCCGCCGCCTCGGCGGCTGCGCTTTTAGACACCAGTGGCGGTAGCCAGGTACTCAACACCAAGCCGCCGAGGGCGATACCGCTGCCCTGCAAGAGGCGGCGACGGGACATATTAACAGTCATTTCGTTAGGCTTTTTCATCTCACGCCTCCTCTACACGGCCAACACTGTGAATGGCCGTGCGAATCCGGGTGTAGGTGGCGCAGCGGCAAAGATTGCCCGCCATGGCGGCATCAATTGCCTGATCATCGGGCTTCGGCTGGCTCTGCAGCAGCGCCGTGGCGGCCATGATCTGCCCTGATTGGCAGTAACCGCATTGCACCACCTCGTGCGCCAGCCAGGCCTGCTGCACGGCTTGGCCCACGGCCGTCTCGCCGATGGCCTCAATGGTGGTGATCGAGCGCCCCGCCACAGCGGAAATCGGCGTCACGCACGAGCGGATTGGCTGGCCGTCGAGGTGCACGGTGCACACGCCGCACTGGGCAATGCCGCAGCCATACTTGGTTCCGGTCAGGCCCAGCACATCGCGCAGAACCCATAGCAGAGGCATATCGGGGGCAACGTCAACCTGCTGCGACTGTCCATTGATGATTAACGTTTGCATGGTATTTCCTCTGCTTAAAGTGTTGATGCCGACAACCTTGGTTATCGCTTTGATCATGTGGGTGCGCTACGTGAGGCAGACTAAAACAGCGTCATGTCCTCACGAATCAATTCGCCTTAAACGGGCAACCAGCCACCCGGCCAATGGAAAGGAAATAAGCTGGGTGACAGGCACCAATACCAGCACTTCCACCAAGACCATAACCGGGAAACTCAGGTCACGGGTCAGCGGGGCTAATACACTCAGCACCAACAAGAGTGTTGGGTAAAGCCCCAGACAGCCAACCACTACACGCCAGAACATGGCGTTTATTTGATGCGAGCGCTTACTGGGTGTATGCATAAAACCCCCTGCAGGCATTGCCTGTAACTTAGCAGTCTGGATTTTTTAAATAAAAAAGCCCTACCAGCAAGGAGCTTGAGCTGGCAGAGCAATAACCTGTGTTATTCCAACAAGCGGCAATCAGTCTTCACTGACGCGAACCACTAACTTGCCAAAATTGCGACCCTCGAGCAGGCCGATAAAGGCCTTAGGCGCCTCCTCCAGACCACTCACCAATTCTTCACGGTATTTAATCCGCCCCTGCGCAAACCAGCTCGATATATCGTTAAAGAATTCGTCGTAGCGGTGCGCGTAATCATCAAAAATAATGAAACCCTGCACATGAATACGCTTGCGCAGAATGCTGCCCATCAAAGCTGGCAAACGATCTGGCCCGTTGGGTAAAGCGGTATCGTTGTAGTGCGCAATAATGCCGCAGACCGGCACTCGAGCCTTGGTATTGAGCAGCGGCAGCACCGCATCGAAGACCTTGCCGCCGACATTCTCGAAGTAGATGTCGATACCCGCCGGGCAGGCCTTGGCCAGTTGCTCGGCGAAGTCCGGCGCACGGTGATCGAGGCAGGCATCAAAACCCAGCACCTCGACCGCATGCCGGCATTTTTCCGCGCCACCGGCGACACCGACCACATGGCAGCCTTTGATCTTGCCGATCTGCCCGACAGTCGCGCCGACCGGCCCGGTGGCAGCCGCTACCACCAGGGTTTCGCCCGCCTGCGGCCGGCCAATATCCAGCAAGCCCATATAAGCGGTGAAGCCCGGCATGCCAAAGATGCCCAAGGCATAAGAAGGCTGCGCCGGCGACTCACCCAACGCGGTCAGGTCGCTGCCATCGGACAGCGTGTAGTCCTGCCAGCCAGCAAAGGACAGCACCCAGTCACCGACCTTGTAGGCCGGGTTTTTAGAAGCCTCCACACGGCATACAGTGCCACCCACCATCACTCCACCGACTTCCACCGGCGCAGCATAGGACGGTGCATCACTCATCCGCCCGCGCATATAAGGGTCAAGCGACAGATAGACGGTACGCAGCAGCACCTGCCCCTCTGCAGGCTCAGGAATGGGGCTTTGCTCAATGCGGAAATTCGTCTCGACAGGCGCACCGTGTGGGCGCGACGCCAGAACAACGCGTCGATTGATTTGCTTTGACTGGGGCATGTGCAAACTCCTTGGCTGGTGTTGCGGAAGTGGTTGTCTCGGTGCAAGTAAATTAGACCAGTCGGCTACCAAGCCGGTAAAAAATGCCCACCTACAGGTGGGCAATCTCGCCATCAGGCGTTGTCAGAGGCCAGCATGACCAGGGTCGTGGCCATGGCGTTTTCCAGCGACCGACTATTACGGTGCAACTTGCTCAGCAGGCTGGCCCCCAGCCACAGCTGGTAAAGAGCCGTCGCCGTGCGGTAAGCATCGCCCTGCGGCAGGGAACCATCGCGCTGCCCCTGCGCAATGCAGTCAGCGATCCGCACAATGATTTGATCGGCGCCATCGCGCAACGTAAGGCGCATGGACTCCGAGAGATCCGCCACCTCAGCGCTCAACTTCACCACCAGGCACTTCTGCTCATCGCAGGGCTCGCAGTAGCTGTCCAGCCACTTCTGCCAATAGCCCATCAGTCGTTCGCGGGCTGTGTTGCCCGTGACGGCAAAGCGCTCGTCCATGCTCGCCAGATAAGTGCGAAAGTAATCCTCGAGCAAGGACTGGCCGTACTGCTCTTTGGATTTGAAGTAATGGTAGAACGAGCCTTTCGGCACGCTGGCGGCCTGCAAAATCTCGTTAAGGCCCACACCCGTGAAGCCCTTCACCACCATCATGCGGTGGCCGGTGTCGAGTAAATGCTGGCGCGTGTCATCGTAGTTTTGCTTCATCGGGGCAGAGTACCAATAAATTAGACCAGTCGTCTAGCGTGAATATCAACGCTCTACTATATCAACACTCCACCTCGGCCACCCAGGCCAAACCGCAATGCAACCCGCCGACTGCAGAGGCTACTCCGCAAAAAAGCGCTACGCTTCGAGCACGCCCATCAATAGTAGACCAGTTGACTATTTGGCGCGTAGCATGCGCCCAGAACACGCCAATTACCAAGCACACATCAGCGCGCCATATGCCCGATGCGCCCCCAACGGAGCCACACCGATGATCAAACTTCACCACCTGAATGCTTCACGCTCAATTCGCATCCTCTGGTTACTGGAGGAAATCGGTGAGCCCTATGAGCTAATCAAATACACGCGCGATGCAAAAACCCACTTGGCCCCCGCCCCCCTGAAAGCCATTCACCCTCTCGGCAAATCGCCGGTGATTGAATTAGACGGGCAGGTGATTGCCGAGTCCGGGGCGATGCTGGAAGTGCTCATCAAGCGCTTTGCACCGCACTTGGCACCTGATGAAGGTTCAGCCGCATACATTGATTACCTGACGTGGATTCACTTCGCAGAAAGCTCCGCCATGCTGCCTTTCTTGCTGAAGGTCTTCAATCAATATGAGATTCAATCAGGCACCGACCTGAAGTTCTTAAACAGCTACGCGGAGACTGAATTTAACAAGGTATTTGCCTTTATAAACAGCCACCTTGAGGGCAAGAACTTCCTGGTAGAAGATCGCCTGACCGGTGCGGATTTTATGTTGGGCTTCGTCGTACAGGGCGCACTGAGTAACCTCAAAAGCGGAGATCAATTCCCGCACATCGAGCGCTATATCCGCAACCTGGAAAAGATCAGCAGCTATCAACGCGCTATTGAAAAAGACCAGGGCTGAGTCGAAGCCGCCAGCAACCATGGCTTTAAACAGCCATGCATTGCCAGCCAGCTTCAGCCGGCGCTGACGTTAGCCGCTAACGTCAGCGGGCGTAGTACCTGAGCCAAACGCCAAGGCGAAGACCTCCCACAGC
>JAWWDH010000235.1:0-5652 GCA_033720015.1 Pseudomonas sp. | reverse complement strand
GATAGGTGCAGCGGTGGTGAAGTCCGGCTCACCGATTTCCAGGTGAATCACGTCACAGCCTTCGGCCTGCAACTGGTTGGCGCGGGCGAGCAAGGCCATGACGTGAAAGGGTTCGATGGCGCGGCTGCGGGCACTGTAAGGCTGGGCCATGGTCTTGCCTTTATAGAGGTTGAGGCGCGGATTCTAACCAACGTCTCGGCGAAACGTCAGCAACCTCGACAACAGGGAGTGGCGCGGCTTGAGTTGTTCTGGTAAGTTCGCCCGCTTGCAGCCGCAGGGCCGCTTTATAACCGGCAATGGACATCATCCTGCGCAGTGGATTAGAGAATGTGAGAGGCGGTCATCCATGCCCACCAAAGCAAAAGCAAAAAGCAGCCAACTGATTCGTGGCTTCGAACCCTACAAAGAAGGCAAGGGCGAGGAGTACATGAGTGAGCCGATGCGCGCCCACTTCACCAGCATCCTCAATACCTGGAAGCTGGAATTGATGCAGGAAGTCGATCGTACTGTGCACCACATGCAGGACGAAGCAGCCAACTTCCCCGATCCAGCGGACCGTGCAAGCCAGGAAGAAGAATTCAGCCTGGAACTGCGCGCCCGTGATCGCGAGCGCAAGCTGATCAAGAAGATCGACGAAACGCTGCAACTGATCGAAGACAACGACTACGGCTGGTGCGATTCTTGCGGCGTAGAAATCGGCATCCGCCGACTGGAAGCCCGCCCTACCGCGACCCTGTGCATCGATTGCAAGACGCTGGCGGAAATCAAGGAAAAACAGGTCGGTTCCTGATCTGACCCAAGGGGTGCTTCGGCACCCCTTGTTGTTTCTGTCCCTGCGCGTGCGCAATTGAACATGAACACACCTGCCTATATTGGGCGCTTCGCCCCCACCCCCAGCGGTTACCTACACTTCGGCTCACTGGTCGCGGCACTGGCGTCCTATCTCGACGCGCGCGCGGTAAACGGCCGCTGGCTGCTGCGCATGGAAGACCTCGATCCGCCGCGTGAAGTGGCCGGAGCGCAAAGCGCCATCCTGAACACCTTAGAAAGCTACGGCTTCGAATGGGATGGCCAGTTGGTCCGCCAGAGCGCCCGCCTCAACGAATACGCCGCGCTGGTCGAACGCCTGCTCAGCCAGGGCCTGGCCTACGCCTGTACCTGCTCACGCAAGCAACTGCAAGGCAGCCAGGGCGTTTACCCCGGCACCTGCCGCAATGCCGGTCATGGCTTTAGCCATTCGGCGATTCGCCTGCGCGTACCGGAACTGACTTACCACTTTAGCGACCGCGTGCAAGGTGATTACCGCCAGCACCTAGGCCGTGAGGTGGGCGACTTCGTGATTCGCCGCCGCGATGGGTTGTACGCCTATCAGTTAGCTGTGGTGCTCGACGATGCCTGGCAGGGCATCACCGACATCGTCCGCGGCGCCGACCTGCTCGACTCAACCCCGCGCCAGTTGTACCTGCAGGAACTGCTGGGCTTGCCGCAGCCACGCTACCTGCATGTGCCGTTGATCACCCAGCCAGACGGCCACAAGCTGGGCAAGTCCTACCGTTCACCACCGCTGCCGGCCGATCAGGCCACTCCACTGCTGATTCGCGCCCTGCGTGCCCTGGGTCAGGTGTTGCCGGACGCTGCCGGCGATGGCCAGCCCAGCGAGCTGCTGCGCTGGGCCAGTCAGCACTGGGATGCCACGCGTATTCCGCGCCGCCTGACCGTGGCGGAAACGCAGCTGCATTAAAGCGCTTGCCTCAACCCTCGGCAGCGGTCTCGGCCAACAACCCGGCCAGCGAGTCACACTCTGCCTGCACAGCCGCCAGCGCTTGCGCGCACAGCAGGCGATAGCGCTGCAGCACCTGCTCACCGGTTTCGGTCAACTGCGTGCCACCACCATGCTTGCCGCCTGCCAGGGTGCTGACCAGTGGCTGGCGGAAGCTACGGTTCATGGTCTCCACCAGCAACCACGCACGCCGGTATGACATGCCCAAGGCACGCGCCGCCGCGCTGATGGAACCATATTGGGCAATCGCCTCAAGTAAATCCGCCTTGCCCGGACCGAACGCAACATCACTGCCGTTATGCAGGCGGATTTTCACATCAAGGCGATACATACACAGCCCCGCGCAGATGGCTTACGGCGTGATCAGCGCGGCATCAACAATCTGCTGCGCCTCGCTGAAGATGCGCTGCAAATGCGCTTCATCGCGGAAGCTCTCCGCGTAGATTTTGTAGATATCTTCGGTGCCTGACGGCCGCGCTGCGAACCAGCCGCCCTCACTGATCACCTTAATCCCGCCAATCGCCGCGCCATTGCCCGGAGCCTTGTCGAGCACCTGGGTGACGGCGTCGCCGGCCAGTTCACGGCTACTGATCTGCGCCGGCGAGAGTTTACCCAGGGCCTTTTTCTGCACAGGCGTGGCCGGTGCGTCGACGCGATCGGCGTAGATCGCACCAAATTCATCGCTCAGGCCTTGGTACAGCTCACCGGGGTCACGCCCGCAGACGGCGGTCATTTCTGCGGCCAATAGCGCCAGGGCGATACCGTCCTTGTCGGTGGTCCAGACTCGGCCATCACGGCGCAGGAAGGTCGCCCCGGCACTTTCTTCGCCGCCAAAGCCGAGCGAGCCGTCAAACAGGCCGCCGGCAAACCACTTGAAGCCTACGGGCACTTCCTGCATCGGCCGGCCCAGGCGCGCGCTGACGCGGTCAATCATCGCACTGCTGACCAGGGTTTTGCCCACGGCAGCGTTAGCGTTCCACTGCGGGCGATGCTGGAACAGGTAATCGATGGCCACGCTGAGGAAATGGTTGGCCGGCAACAGACCGACGCTGGGCGCGACGATGCCATGGCGGTCATAGTCGGTGTCGCAGGCAAAGGCGATGTCATAACCGCTTTTCAAGCCGATCAGACGCTGCATGGCATGGCTGGAGGATGGGTCCATGCGGATCTGCCCATCCCAGTCCAGGCTCATAAAGGCGAACTGCGGATCGATGGTCTGGCTCACCACATCCAGATTGAGGCCGTACTGCTCGGCAATCCGCCCCCAGTAATGCACGCCGGCACCGCCCAGCGGGTCGACGCCCAGGCGCAAGCCCGCCGCGCAAATCGGCGCGAAATCGATGACGTTGCCCAAGTCATTCACATAGGCACTGAGGTAATCGTACTCATGCACATTGGCTGCCTGGCGCGCCTGCGCCAGGGGCACCCGCTTGACCTCACGCAAGCCATCTTCAAGCAGAGCGTTGGCGCGGTTCTGCACCCAGCTGGTGATGTCGCTGTCCGCCGGGCCGCCGTTAGTCGGGTTGTACTTGAAGCCGCCACTGTCGGGCGGGTTGTGTGACGGGGTGATGACGATGCCATCGGCCAGGCCACTGCTACGGCCCTGGTTGTGCACCAAAATGGCTTGAGAAATCGCCGGCGTCGGGGTGAATTCGCCACCCGCCGAGATCATCGTTTGCACGCCATTCGCCGCCAGCACTTCCAGCGCGCTGTCCAGCGCCGGCTTAGACAGCGCGTGGGTATCGGCGCCGATAAACAGCGGGCCGCTGATACCTTGAGCCACGCGGTAATCGCAGATTGCCTGACTGATCGCCAGCACATGCGCCTGGTTGAAACTGCCCTGCAAGGAGCCACCACGATGCCCCGACGTACCAAAGGCCACCCGCTGGCTGGCCACTGCCGGATCCGGCTGCTGGTCGTAATAAGCGCCCAGCAACGCAGCTATATCAGTCAGTAAGGCAACGGGGGCCAGTTGTCCGGCCAGTGGATGGATACGTGCACTCACAGAGGGCTCCTTGTCTCGTAGGGTTCAGCTAAAGCGTGCAAGCTTAACAGGCTTGCCCAGGGTAAACGCAGCGCCCTGGGCTGGGTTTCAGGCTATGCTTGGCAACCTTTTTGCCGCCACAGGAATACCCGCATGAAAGCCCAGCTCGAAGAATTAATCAGCAAAATCAGCTCGGGCTGCATGCAAGCCGAAGAAGTCGCGCGCATCGCCAAGGATGCCGCTCAGGCCTATGCCGACCCACAGGCGTTTCTCGCCGCCAACCCGGACATCAACTACGACGACAGCTTCCCCATTCCCCTCGGCGAGTGGGTGGTGGTTGGCAGCCTGCCGGAAACCGTGCTGTTTCAGGCCGATAGCTATGACGCGCTGTTCCAGCAAATCGTTGAGTCGTTCGGCCCGCAGGTGAGCTTCGTGCTCAAGCCCAAGCAGCTGGCCAAAGTCGAGCCGCTGAAGGCACTGAACCGCATTCAGGTGCAGCTCTCTAGTCTGTCGCCGGAAACCCAGGGCTATGTGCTACTGGATCTCAGCGAGCCGCTGGATGACGAGTTACAAGCCGTGCTGGTGTACAGCAGCGACCTGGCTCGGGTGATGGAATTGGCGGTGGAAGTCGGCATTTACGCCGCGCCGGCCTATGAAGCGCTGAAAGCGGCGCACAGCGAAGACTAAAAGCGCAGCCGCCAGCCTGCGTAATCAGCGCTGCTGGCGACGCAACTCAGCGAGCTTGTTGGCCAACTCATCCAGGTCGGCATGTTGCCCATGCGGTAAGCGGCGCAGCACGCCCTGAGCCAGGCGCAACTGTTTAATAAAACGCCGGCAATTGATGCACATGGTCAGGTGCATCCGCATGGACAAGCGCTTATGCAGCCCCATCTGACCATCGATATAGTCACTGGAGTGGGCCACCAACTCCTTGCAGCTCAACATTGGCCGGTCTCCTCAAAATGCTCCAAGGTAGCAAAGACCTTGAGACGCGCGCGGTGCAGCAGTACCCGCACATTGGAGAGAGACACCTGCAAAAGATTACAAATTGCCTGCAATTCCAACCCTTCACGCTCACGCAAGTGCAAAACACTGGCCTGCAGTTCGGGCAGACTGGCGAGCGTCTGTTCCAGGCACTCGCGCAACTCTTCTTCGGTCAGCAGTGCTTCCGGGGAGTCCTGATGCCAGGCATGCGGGGCGAGTAACCAATGGCCATTCTCTTTGAAACGCTCATCGCCGACACCGCCATGGGGCGAGGGAATGTCGTCGAGCAGCACTTCGCGGCGATTGCTTTTCAGGCGGGTTTTCGCGGTGTTGGCGGTGATGGTCAACAGCCAGGTTTTCAGGCTCGAGCGGGCCTGAAAACCATCAAGGCTGCGTACCACGGCCAACCAGGCATCCTGCACCACTTCATCGGCATTACGGCTACCGACGATGGCAAAAGCCACCGCCCGCATCGCCCCCTGATAAGTGCCGACCAACTCGCGGTAGGCCTTCTCCTCGCCCGCACGCAAGCGGGCCAGCAGGGCCTGATCGGCCGGGTACTCCATCAATGCTTACGCAGAATCACGCTACCGATGGAGTAACCCGCACCGAACGAGCTGAGCACGCCCAGCGCACCGCTCGGCAGGTCATCCTGATATTTATGCAGGGCGATCACCGAGCCGGCCGAACTGGTGTTGGCGTAGGTGTCGAGAATAACCGGGGCTTCACCTGGCTCAGCATCACGACCCAGCAGCTTGCGCGCGATCAGCAGGTTCATGTTGAGGTTGGCCTGGTGCAGCCAGAAGCGCTTCACATCACCGACATTCAGCTGGTTTTCCGCGTGGTGCGCGGCAATCATTTCGGCGACCATCGGACAAACGTCTTTAAATACCCGACGACCTTC
>JAWWDH010000234.1:0-5754 GCA_033720015.1 Pseudomonas sp. | reverse complement strand
GCCATCAGTTGCTCGCCGCCCACTTGCAGCCGCACCAGCACATGCGCCTGCTCGGCCACGTTGATCCAATCAACCACCCGCGCGGGCAGCAGGTTGAGCACGCTGCTGTCTTGAGCTTGTTGCAGACTCAGGCTGATATCCCGCGCCTTGATCTTGACCCGCACCGAGGTGCCCAACGGCAGCGGCCCATGCGGCAACTGCAAGCTGATGCGGCTGCCGGCTAACTGCACCGCGAGCAGCCCATAGGCCGCGTCATGCGCCATGACCTGCGCATCCACCACCGCCTCGGCGTCGTCCTCGAAGACAAATGGCAGATCGGCGCGCAGCAGGGTTTCCTTGAGCGGGCCGCTGGCACTGGCGCGACCCTCTTCGAGCAGCACCAGATGCTCGGCCAGCCGCGCCACTTCATCCGGCGAATGGCTGACGTAAATAATTGGAATCTGCAGCTCAGCATGCAAGCGCTCCAGATAGGGCAGCACTTCTTGCTTGCGCTTGAGGTCGAGCGAAGCCAGCGGCTCGTCCAGCAACAGTAAACGCGGGCTGGTCAGCAGCGCGCGGGCAATCGCAACGCGTTGCTGTTCACCGCCAGAGAGCTTGCCCGGTAGACGCTGCAGCAGATGGCCAATACCCAGCAGCTCCACCGCCTGTTTCAGGGCAATGCGCCGCTGGCCGACTGCAATGCGCTTCAGCCCGTAGTCCAGATTGCCCTGCACCGACAGATGGCTGAACAGATTGGCATGCTGAAACACGTAGCCCACGGCCCGCTGGTGCGCCGGCACGAAGATGCCACGCTCACTGTCCTGCCACAGCTCACCATTGACCTGCAGGTAGCCCTCAGTGGGGCGATCTAAGCCAGCGAAACAGCGCAGGCCGCTGGTCTTGCCCGAGCCGGAATGGCCGAACAAGGCGCTGACGCCACGGCCGGGCAGGTGCAAGTCGACATCCAGGCTGAAGCCGGCGTGTTCAACCTTGAACCGCGCCTGGATTTCGCCCAGCCCGGCGACCGTACGAATAGCCGCCGGGCGGCGCTGCAGTGGCCAGATCATTGCCAGATCCGCTGGTTGCCGCGCCCGGCATACAGCGCCAGCAGCACGATAAAGGAGAACAGCAGCATGCCGCCGGCCAGCCAATGCGCATTGGCGTACTGCAGGGTTTCGACATGGTTGTAAATCTGCACGGAGGCCACTTGGGTCTTGCCGGGGATATTGCCGCCGATCATCAGCACTACGCCGAACTCACCGACGGTATGGGCAAAACCAAGCACCGCTGCGGTGACAAACCCCGGCTTGGCCAACGGCAGCACCACCGTAAAAAATGCATCCCACGGCCCGGCCCGCAGCGTCGCCGCCGCCTCCAGCGGGCCACGGCCAATCGCCTCGAAGGCGTTTTGCAGCGGCTGCACAACAAAGGGCAGGGAATAGACCACCGAGCCGATCACCAAACCGGTGAAGGTAAAGGTCAGGGTGCCCAAGCCAAGGCTCTGCGTCAGCTGGCCGATAACGCCGTGCGGGCCCATGCTGACCAGCAGGTAAAAACCAATCACTGTCGGCGGCAGCACCAGCGGCAAAGCTACAATCGCGCCAATCGGCTGCTTCCAGCGCGAGTCGGTGCGCGCCAGCCACCAGGCAATCGGCGTGCCGAGCAACAGCAGCACCACGGTGGTCAGCGAGGCCAGTTCCAGGGTCAGCAGAACGGCAGCAATATCAGCATGCGTCAGTGGCATCAGAACATCTCGTTAAAGCTGGTAGCCGTAGGCCTTGATAATCGCGGCCGCTTTCGCGCCTTTCAGGTACGCGGTAAAGGCCGCCGCCGCCGGGTTGTGCTCACCTTTCTTGAGGATCAGCGCATCCTGTTTGATCGGCGTGTGCAGCTCGGCCGGCACCCGCCAGGCCGAACCACTGCTGAGCTGACCGTCTTGGTACACCTGCGACAGGGCGACAAAACCCAGCTCGGCGTTACCCGTGGCGATAAATTGATGGGCCTGGGTGATGCTCTGCCCCTCGACCAACTTGTGCCGGGTCGCCGCGCTCAGCCCCAGCTTTTCCAGCACTTCACTGGCGGCCAGGCCATAGGGCGCAGCCTTGGGGTTGGCCAGCGCCAGATGCCGGTACTGGTTGGCCTTGAGCGCCGCTGGGCTGCCGTCGAGATAAGCCGGATCAGCCGACCACAGCACCAGGCTGCCGACCGCATAGGTAAAGCGTGAACCACTGACGCCCAGGCCCTGACTGTCCAGCTTGGCCGGGGTGCTGGCATCGGCACTGAGGAACACTTCAAACGGTGCGCCATGCACTATCTGTGCGTACAACTGGCCGCTGGCGCCAAACGAGGCGAGCACGCGGTACCCGCTGTCCTGTTCAAACTCGGCGGCAATCGCCTGCAACGGCGCGGTGAAGTTGGCGGCCACCGCCACCTGGACCTGCTCGGCCAAGACGTGATTGCTGAACAGTCCGCCAGTGAGCAGCGCCAGCAGTAGGCTTGATAGACGAGGTTTCATACGAATGGCGAATCGTTATGTCTGTGGGTATATAGCGCTTTATACACTGTCACGCACACGCGTACTAAGACCGCAGCATCAATACGTTGCCCGGTTCACCGCTAAACAGGCCGAGAAGATCGGCGGCAGCGCCTTAGCACCGCCGCGCAAACGCCTTAGCGCAGGCCGATTTCCACGCGGTCACCCTGCAGGCGCACCGGCCAGGTGCGCAGTTGCTGCTCCGGGTACTCCAGGCAGCTGCCGTCCTCCAGGCGGAAATGCTGTTTGTACAACGGCGCGGCGATCACCAGATCACCGGCCAGGCTACCGACAATGCCGCGGCCGATAACATTGGCAGCGGACAGCGGGTCGCGGTTATCCACGGCATACAGCTGTTTGCCGGCGGGTTGCTCAGGTAGGTAAAACAACGCCACCTGGGCGCCATCAAACCAGGCCACCACACCGGAGTTGGCCACCAGATCAGTACGGCTACACAAGGGGCGCCATTGCAGGCCTATTGGCTCAATTACTGCTGCTGCGCTCGACTGGCTCATCAGACGACCTCCTCGAAGACTGGGATAAGTGACTGTTCATCGGCCCGCAGCGGGCGGCGCTGGCCGCGCTCATCGACGAATTGGATATCCGGATCTCCGCCCTGCTGGTTGACGAAGGTGCGGAAGCGCTTGAGCTTCTCCGGGTCTTGCAAGGCGTTGGCCCACTCACATTCGTAGCGATCAACCACCAGCTGCATCTGCGCTTCCAGTTCACTGGCGAGATTCAGGCTGTCGTCGATGATCACTGCCTTGAGGTAATCCAGGCCGCCCTCCAGCGACTCACGCCACACCGAGGTGCGCTGCAGACGGTCGGCGGTGCGTACGTAGAACATCAGGAAGCGGTCGATATAGCGCACCAAGGTGGCGTCATCGAGGTCGGTGGCGAACAGCTCGGCATGCCGTGGACGCATGCCGCCATTACCGCTGACATACAGGTTCCAGCCGTTCTCGGTGGCGATCACGCCCACATCCTTGCTCTGCGCCTCGGCGCATTCACGGGTGCAACCGCTGACTGCAAACTTGATCTTGTGCGGCGAGCGCAGGCCCTTGTAGCGGTCCTCCAAGCGCAGCGCCATGGCCACGCTGTCCTGCACGCCATAACGGCACCAGGTGCTGCCCACGCAGCTCTTCACTGTACGCAGCGACTTGCCGTAGGCGTGGCCGGTTTCAAAGCCGGCGGCAATCAGCTCGGCCCAGATGTCCGGCAGCTCGTGCAGTTGCGCGCCAAACA
This sequence comes from Pseudomonas sp., assembly GCA_033720015.1. Classification (GTDB taxonomy): domain Bacteria; phylum Pseudomonadota; class Gammaproteobacteria; order Pseudomonadales; family Pseudomonadaceae; genus Aquipseudomonas. The sequence continues at coordinate 1,997 of JAWWDH010000234.1, read as the reverse complement.
GGTCGATGCGCTGGCCTCCGGTGATCTTGGTGTAGAGGTCGTATTTCTTCGCCACCGCACCGATGGCGATCAGCCCGTTCGGAGTCACCTCGCCGCCGGGAATACGCGGCACCACCGAGTAGGTGCCGTTCTTCTGCATGTTGGCCATAAAGGTGTCGTTGGTGTCCTGCAGCGGCACCAGCAGCGGATCGGTGATTGAGCGGTTCCAGCACGACGCGAGGATCGAAGCCACCGCCGGCTTGCAGATATCGCAGCCAACATGACCGCGACCATGCTTGGCCAGCAGGATTTCAAAGCTCTCGATGCCTTCCACCCGCACGATGCCGTACAGCTCCTGACGGGTGTAGGCGAAGTGCTCGCACAGGCTCTTGTCTACGACCACACCACGGGCGGTCAGCTCGTGCTCGAAGACTTGCTTGAGCAACGCCGAACAACCGCCGCAGCCAGTCGCTGCCTTGGTGCAGGCTTTAAGGCCGGCGAGATCACCGCAGCCGCCGTCGATAGCCGAGCAGATCGCGCCCTTGCTGACGTTATGGCAGGAGCAGATGGTCGCGGTGTCCGGCAACGCATCGGCACCCAGGGTCGGCGCGCCTTCGCCTTGCGGCAGGATCAGGCAGGACGGATCCGCCGGCAGCTGAATGCCGTTCTGCACGTACTGCAGCAAGGTGTCGTAGTAGCTGTTGTCGCCCACCAGCACGGCGCCGAGGGCCTGTTTGCCGTCGGCGGAGACCACCAGGCGGCGGTAGCTGGCATTGGCTTCGTCAATAAAGCGATAGCTGCGCGAGCCGGCGATGGCGCCATGGGCGTCACCGATGGAGCCGACGTCGACGCCGAGCAGCTTGAGCTTGGTCGACATGTCCGCGCCGATAAACGGCTCGCTGTCCTCACCGCTGAGTTGCGTGGCGACGCTGCGGGCCATTTGGTAGCCCGGCGCGACTAGGCCAAAGATGCCACCGTTCCACGCCGCGCATTCGCCGATGGCGTAGATGGCCGGGTCGCTGGTGCGGCATTGGCTGTCGATGGCCACGCCGCCACGCGGGCCGAGCTCCAGGCCACACTGCTTGGCGATGGCGTCCTGCGGGCGGATGCCGGCGGAGAACACGATCAGGTCGGTTTCCAGGAACTCGTGTTTACCCTCAGCGTCAGCGGCGAAGTTCATCCGGTAGCGGTACTCGCTGCCGGCAGTGATCGACTGCGTGGCGCGCGACAGGTGCACGCTGACGCCCAGCGCTTCGATCTGCGCTTTCAGCGCCAGACCGCCGTGATCGTCCAACTGCACCGGCATCAGGCGTGGGGCAAACTCCACCACATGTGCTTCCAGGCCCAGCGACTTCAGTGCGTTGGCCGCTTCCAGGCCGAGCAAACCGCCGCCGACCACCACACCACGGCGCGCGTTTTTCGCGGCGGCCTGAATGGTGTCGAGGTCGGCCAGGGTGCGGTAGACCAGGCGCGAATCACCGGCAGCGCCCTCGATCGGCGGTACGAAGGGGTAAGAGCCGGTGGCCAGAACCAGTTGGTCGTAGGCGAAGCGTCCCTCGGCGGTGAGCACTTCACGGCGCTCGCGGTCGATCTCCAGCACGGCTGCGCCTAGGTGCAGGGTCACACCCGGCTGCTGATACAACTCGGCGGTGCTCAACGCCAGCGACTCGGCATCGCGCCCGGTGAAGTACTCGGACAGGTGCACGCGGTCGTATGCACGCAGCGGCTCTTCGCTGAATACATCCACGCGGTACTGCGCCAGCGCGCCACGCTCGATCAGTTGTTCGACGCAATGATGGCCAACCATACCGTTGCCAATGATGATCAGCCGTTGCTGGTCAGTGGAGGTCTCTGTGCTGTTCATGACGTTTCCCGGCCGAAGCTCATCAGGTTTTTCTGCGGCAATAAAAAAGGCGCCTGACACCTTGCGGTTTCAGGCGCCTTTGCCTGTTCTATGCGGTGCCTGCGAGTGGCCCCTGCTGCCCATTGCCTAATAAGGCTGCCGATCGCCGTTGATC
>JAWWDH010000233.1:0-5759 GCA_033720015.1 Pseudomonas sp. | reverse complement strand
CGACGGCCTCAAAGTTTGCCGCCAACTACTTTGATCAAACTGCTGAATTATGGAGTGAGGATAAGCGGTTACTGGTGACTAGCAGTCAAATGGTCTACTACAAGGAGTAGCTGTCGCCGGGGCCGTCCAATATCTACGGACGAATTAAGCGGGGCGGCAATGATAATGATGGCCAGTCGCTCTGGCGTGTGATCCATTAATAACTCCGTCACCAATCGGTCTGTTATTAGCTGGTATCCGCTCTGTGAGTTGATTGGATACCATTTGGAATACCAAAAGACATAGATCCTGCTGGTGCGTCCGTGGACATTGGGCACGCTGAAAACCTCGTATTTACTGAATTTCAGGTACAAAAAAGGACGTCCGTGGACGCCCTTAGATGTGTATCCGTGCTGGGGGAGTTGAACCCGCGCAGTGCCTAGGCAAGCGCTCTGCTGAGCGCCGGATTTCTATGGGTATTAAAGTGCCTTTATTGATTTTTTTAGAGCCTTTATAGGCATTTAATTGCCTTTTTGTTATGGCTTGGCTAAGGTTTAGGCATTAAGTTGCCGGTGATCGCTATGCACAAGCTCACTCTACAAATCCATGCGGGTGGCGAATGGCAGGATGCCATGGGGATTGGTTTTGAGCAGCCTGAACTAGGGCTGGATGGTCCTTGTACGTATGGGTACGAGCAGAGCTATCTAGTGAACTCCCTCGACTCGATTAGCACTCGTCTTAATGGCGCGGTCAGTGCCACGTTACCGTTGGGTTGGGATTCTTGGCGGAGTAAGCAGGCCCCGGCTTTTTTCTTCGATATTTTGCCTGCTGGGGCGGCGAGACGCTTTTTGCTGAAGCGTTTGAGTGGTGAACGTTCGGAGGGGATGAGTCTCGATTTGTTTCTATTGGGGCGCTGTACGCCTGCGCCCATTGGAAATCTGCGTATCAAAGAGTCGGCAGACGTTATTGCAGGTAGTCCTGTGTTGGGGTTCACGCGAGACGAAGTGGTCAGCCGCGACTCACGCTTTCTGGAGTATGCCTACGAGCAGGGCGCTGCCATTGGCGGTGCTACTGGAGCAGGCGGTGAGGCCCCCAAGCTACTGTTAACCGAAGATCACCATGGCGCATTGCATCCCGACGCTGTATTGCCCGATGTAGATGCTGTGCAGCATTGGTTTGTGAAGTTCGCACGCAACAAAGCCAGTCAGACTGACCAGGAAATTCTCCGCAGCGAGTACTGCTTCTATCGAGCGGTTCGGCAGTTGGGGCTCGATACCATCGCAGCCGAAGGGTTGGCTTTGGAGGAGGGTAAGAAGCCCAGCCTGTGGATGCATCGCTTTGATCGTGGGGTTGGTCCTGCAGGGGTTAATCGTGTCGCTGTTGAGTCGATGTATTCACTGTCGGGCGTAGTCGAAGCTGGCAGCTATATGTCGCATTCGGATGTGCTACGAAACTTGGTCGCGTTATGGCAAAACGTTGGACAGGCCGAACAGGTTGGTGATTTGGTATTCGAGTACATGCGGCGTGATTTACTGAATCAGATTCTTGGCAACTCAGACAATCATGGTCGAAACACCTCAATCCTTCGGACTGAGCAAGGCGTGAGCCTGGCCCCAATCTATGATCTGGCTCCCATGATCATGGATGATGAAGGCGTAACGCGAACAACAAAATGGCCAAAGCAGATTGAGGTGGCCGGTCAGGTCGACTGGAAAGCTGCCTGCGATGAAGCTGCTGAGTGGATCGAGTCTGATGAGCTATTTCAGCAGCTCAGGGCCGCAGCACAAACATTCCTGGCTTTGCCTGACTTGCTGAGTGCAGATGGACTGCCTGCGGCGACAATGAACCATCCACGAATCGCGTTGCGAGATCTGCCCCAGCGGCTCAAAAACTGGGGGCTCATCTAATGAACATTCTTGAGCGCGACCGAATTCTCACCGAGCTACAGGAGCAGCTGGCTTCTGGAGATATCTCCATTGGAGAAGCAGTACGGCGATTACGCAAGGACATAACTGGGCTGCAACAGGCGCGGTTTGCGCAGATGTGTAAGCTGTCCCTGCGTGCGTTGCGGCAGCTAGAGCACGACGAAAGCAACCCGACCGTTCAGACCTTGAATAGCGTGTTTAACCCGTTCGGTATGCAGGTTGGTATCGTGCCAAGAAGCTCACGCTGAACGTTGGGTAGCTGCTTAAATTAAGCACTCTACCTCTGTTTGCGAACCTACTGTTTTCATACGCACCAGGCGGCGTACGGCATAATTCGTACCATCCCTATCCCAATGATCTGTGACTAGTAGTGCGTCCGCTGTATGCGTCTGGGCATCCCGTCTTGCGCAACTAAACCAGTCGCCACCTATGCGGCAGCAGCTCCGCAATCTCACTTGCCCGCTGCGTCGGCAGGCGCGTGAGGACGTCCTTCAAATAGGCGTACGGGTCATGCCCGTTCAGTCGAGCTGACTGGATCAAACTCATGATCGCCGCTGCCCGTTTACCGCTGCGCAGTGAACCTGCAAAGAGCCAGTTCTTGCGCCCCAACGCCCATGGCCGGATCTGGTTCTCTGCCCAATTATTGTCAATGGGTACGGCGCCGTCATCGAGATAGCGCGACAGCGCCGTCCAGCGTTTGAGGCTGTAATCCAATGCTTTGCTGATGGCCGAGCCATCGTGCACAAGTAGGCGCTGGGTGATCATCCAGGCATGCAAAGCGTCCATCACCGGTACGGCTTTCTCTTGTCGTATTCGGCGGCGTAAATCCGGTTCTAGGTCGCGGACTTCATGCTCGATTTCGTACAGCAGCTGGATGTACCTCAAGGCCTGCTCGGCAAGCTGGCTTTTATTGGTGGCGTGTAGCTCGAAGAATTTGCGCCGGGCGTGGGCCATGCAGCCGATCTCGGTGACACCTTGCTCGAAGCTGGCCTTGTAGCCTGCGAAGTCGTCGCAGACCAGCTTGCCATTCCACTGACCAAGAAAATTGCGCGCATGCTCGCCGGCACGGCTGGGACTGAAGTCGTACACCACGGCCTTCAGATCGGCGAAGGGTGTGGTGCTGTAGGCCCAGACGTAAGCCCGATGGGTTTTCTTCTCGCCTGGGGTGAGCATTTGCACCGGGGTTTCGTCAGCGTGGATCACGCGTTGGCCCAGCACGGCTTCGCGCAGGGCATCGACTAGCGGCTGGAGCTGCACGCCGGTTTGTCCGACCCACTGCGCCAGTGTCGAGCGAGCGATGGCCAGGCCGGCACGGCCAAAGATTTTCTCTTGTCGATATAGTGGCAAGTGGTCGGCGAATTTGGCCACCATCACGTGAGCCAGAAGGCCGGCGGTTGGGATGCCCTTGTCGATCACCTGAGCCGGAACCGGTGCCTGGATCAGGGTTTCGCACTGATCGCAGACCCATTTGCCACGGATGTGCCGCTCAACGGTGAACACGCCCGGTGTGTAGTCGAGTTTCTCGCTGACATCCTCACCGATACGCTTGAGCGCGCAACCGCACTGGCAGTGGCTGTTATCGGGTTCATGGTGGATCAGAGTGCGTGGAAACTGTGGCGGCAAGGCGGTGCGCTTAGGTTTTTGCCGAACCTCAGTCGAAGCGGGAGCAGGTTTCAGCGCTTCAAGTTCTGCTTCGATGGCCGCAATGTCGGTGTCGATCAGGTCATCAAGCAGACTGACTTGATCCGGGCTCAATTGCTCGCTGCGCTTGGCAAACTTGAAGCGCTTGAGCTGCGCAATCTCGTGGGTCAGCTTTTCGATAAGCGTTTGGTCGCGGTGGATCTTCTTGCCCATTGTCTCGACTTTCTGATCGAGACTCTCGACACGTTGCATCAACTGCGCCGCCAGAGCGCGCAGTTGTTCAGGGGTCAGTTGGTCTAGATTGGGCAGCGAAGTCATGCCGCCGATTTTGCCCGAGCAGGCTAAACCCGACGAGAGGCTCATCGGACAATTGCACGGTCAGGCAGGCCATGGCAGGCATCACAGAATAGAAATTGCGCTATCCGGGCCAAGTCGTTGCCAGGGTAAACCCAGCACCAGGGCGTGTAGTTGTTCGGCACCCAATTCCATCTGAGAGCCGTGTCGAGAACCGGGCCAGAAGAACTTGCCTTGATGCAGGCGCCGCGCCGCCAACCAAATACCCAACCCGTCGTGCACCAGCACTTTCATCCGATTGGCGCGGCGATTGGCAAACAGATAAGCACAGTGCGGCTGCGCCGCACCGAACACCGCCACCACCCGCGCCATTGCGGTGTCGGTGCCAGCACGCATGTCCATAGGCTCGGTGGCGAGCCAGATGGAGTCGATGCGGATCATCGCAGCAGATCTCGCAGAAAGGTCGCGCAGGCAGCGGCGCTTTCGGTCGGCCAGTTCACTTTGATGGTGCCGCGCGGGTGTGGGATTTCCAGACAGATAGTCGATGACGCGGAATCCGACTTTGTCCCGATAGCCTGCAAGGGCAGAGGAATGAAAGCAGGTTGCAGCGCCATGGCTTTCTGCGTGTGCACTCGGATCCATTTATGGACGAGGTTTGCGTTGAGGCTGTGGCTCAGCGCAACGCTGGCAATCGAGGCCCCGGGCTGGGCGCACTCTTGAATGATCTGGGCCTTGAAGGATTTGGAGTAGGAACGGCGTTGTGGCTGCATGAAAGACCCGCTTAAAAGGCTAGAAATGGTGTCCACTTAAATCAGGTGGACACCATCGCCTTTGGCGTCGGGGCCAGGAAGGTGTGTTGGCCGGACGGTATCCGTCCGCTTTCATTGTCAGCTATGACTGGCAGCACTACATCCCGCTGATCGACCGCAAGCCCGGCGCGCTGCGCAACGGCGCGCCCTTTGCCGATCTGCCAGCGCCGCTGCGTCAGCTCAAGCACGGCCTGAAACGTCATGCCGGCGGTGATCGGATCATGGCGCAAGTCCTGGCCGCCGTGCCGGTCGCCGGACTCGATGCCGTACTGGTAGCCGTTGAACTGGTACTGGAGAGCGGCAGCCTGAGTGCCGAACACATCCTCAATGTCGTGGCGCGCCTGACCGCGAGCGAACCACCGCCCAGCGTCGAGACCCACTTGTCGCTCAAGGAAGTCCCCGTCGCCAACACGGCGCGCTACGACCAGCTACGTGGCCGCGTCGAGGAGATCGGTCATGCGTGATCTTATGGCGGAACTCAAGGAGCTGCGTCTGCACGGCATGGCCACTGCCTGGGCGGAGTTGACTGTGCAGGGTGAGTCGAACACAGCCTCGTCCAAGTGGCTGCTCGAACACCTGCTGCAAGAGGAGCATACAGATCGCGCCATGCGCTCGGTGAGCCACCAGATGAACATGGCCAAGCTACCGATGCACCGCGACCTTTCCGGCTTCGACTTCAGCGCCTCTAGCGCCGACGAGCGCCTGATCAGCGAGCTGGCCAGCTTGGCCTTTACCGACACCGCGCAGAACGTGGTGCTGATCGGAGGGCCAGGCACCGGTAAAACCCACCTGGCCACCGCGCTGGCCGTGTCCGGCATCACCCTGCATGGCAAGCGCGTGCGCTTCTATTCCACGGTCGACCTGGTCAATCTGCTGGAGCGCGAGAAGCACGATGGCAAAGCCGGGCGGATCGCCCAGGCACTGCTGCGCATGGATCTGGTCATTCTCGACGAGCTGGGGTATCTGCCCTTCAGTCAGGCCGGTGTGGCGCTGCTGTTTCACCTGCTGTCCAAGCTGTACGAGCACACCAGCGTGGTGATCACCACCAACCTGAGCTTCGCCGAATGGTCGAGCGTGTTCGGCGACGCCAAGATGACCACCGCCTTGCTTG
>JAWWDH010000232.1:0-5773 GCA_033720015.1 Pseudomonas sp. | reverse complement strand
CGGAGTTCTTCACCCCAGTCCAGGCCAGTGCCGGGTCGAGATAGTCACAGCGGTTGAGGAACACCGTGCCCGCTTGCACGCGATCCGCCAGGGTCATGGCGGCGTCGACGTCACGACTGAAGATGGCGGCGGTCAGGCCAAACTCGCTGTCGTTCATCAGCGCCAGGGCTTCTTCGTCATCCTTGACCTTCTGGATGCCCACCACCGGGCCGAAGGATTCTTCGGTCATCACCCGCATGCCGTGGTGCACGTTGGTCAGCACCTGCGGTGCGAGGTACTGCGAGCCCGGCTTGTCGAGGGTAAAGTCTGCCGGCGATAGATGGCCCTGCGCGCCCTGCTGTATCGCCTCGGCAATCTGCCCCCGAACGAACTCGGCAGCCTCAGCACGCACCAGCGGCCCCAAGGTGGTGTTCGGGTCATCAGAGCGGCCCAGCTTGTACTGTTTGACCAGTGCCACCGCTTGTTCGACGAAATCGTCATAGAGCGACTCGTGCACGTAAATGCGCTCGATGCCGCAACACGATTGCCCGGAGTTGAAGAACGCGCCGTCGATGGTGGTTTCCACCGCATGCGCCAAGTCAGCATCGGCGCGTACATAAGCAGGGTCTTTACCACCCAGCTCCAGGCCAATACTGAGGAAGCGCCCCACCGCCGCGCGCTCGACCATGGTGCCGCCCGGCACTGAACCGGTGAAGGCGACGTGGGCGATGCTCGGCGCTTGAATCAACGCCTCGGTTTCAGCGTGGCTCAGGTGCAGGTACTGGAACACCCCGCCCGGCAAGCCGGCCTCAGCAAACACCTCAACCATGCGCTCACTGCACAGCGGGGTTTGCGCCGAGTGTTTGAGCAGCACCGCATTACCCGCCAACAGCGCTGGCAGCACCGCGTTAACAGCCGTCAGGTAAGGGTAATTCCAGGGGGCGATGACCAGCGCCACACCCAGTGGCTCACGGCGGATAAAGCGGATAAACCCGGGCTTATCCGGCAACTGGAGATCCGCCAGCGCCTGCTCGGCAATATCCGCCATGTAGGTGGCGCGCTCGACAAAACCGCGCACCTCGCCGGCGGCATAACGAATCGGCCGGCCCATCATCCAGCACAGCTCTTCGGCCAGCTGGTCTTCCTTGGCGGCGAAGGCGGCAATCGCCTTGCGGCCAATGGCGATGCGCTCGGCTAGCGGGGTGTTTTTCCAGGCCACCTGCGCCTGCTCGGCCCTGGCCAAGGATGCCTGGATTTCAGGATTGGAGGCCAGATGACGTTCGACATACACCGAACCGTCGATGGGCGATATGCACTGCAACTTGCTCATTGAAAGACTCCGTAGCCCAAGCCAAGCAGGACGTGCGACCTAGATGATTTCGAAGTAGCGATCCAGCTCCCAATCGCTGACATGCCGGCGGTATTCACGTTCTTCCCATTCGCGGCTGGCGGCAAAGTGCTCGACGAACTCATCACCAAACAGCTCCCGCGCGGCCTTCGAACTTTTCAGGCGCTGCGCGGCATCCCACAGGGTGCGCGGCAGGGCCAGCTCATCCGGGTGCTTCATGTCGTAAGCATTGCCCACCACCGGCTCAGTTGGTTCCCACTCCTGCATCACACCGTACAGGCCTGAACCCAGGGCCACGGACAGGGCCAGATAGGGATTACCGTCGGCCGCACCCAAGCGATATTCCTGGCGTTGAGACTTGTCGGTGCCGGGAATCACGCGCAGCGCGGCGGTACGGTTTTCCACGCCCCAAGTGGCATCGGTGGGCGCCCAGAAGCCTGGGATCATGCGCCGGTAGCTGTTCAGCGTCGGCGCCACCATGCACAGAAATTCCGGCATCAAGCGCTGCTGGCCAGCGAGGAAATGCCGCTGCAGCTTGCTCATGTTGTGCGCCTGAGTCGGGTCGTAAAACGCCGACTTGCCGCTGGCCAGATCGCGCAGCGAGACATGAATGTGCCCGCTCTGCCCCGGGTACTTACCCGACCACTTGGCCATAAAGGTGGCCATCAGGCCGCTGCGCTGAGCCAGTACCTTCATAAAGGTCTTGAACAGCGCGCCCTTGTCCGCTGCCGCCTCGGCGCGGTCATAGGCAATCGCCGCTTCCAGTACCCCGGGGCCGGTCTCGGTGTGCAGGCCCTCGATGGGGAAGTCCATGCGCTCGGCCATTTCGAGGATTTCGTGATACAGCTCGGCATGCACCGAGCTGCGGATCATCGAATAGCCGAACCAATCCGGGGTAAAGGGCTTGAGGTCACGAAAGCCTTTGGCGCGGGCAGACTCGGGGGTTTCATCGAACATGAAGAACTCATATTCCAGCGCGGCAAAGGCATCGAAACCCATGGCCGTGCAACGCTCTACCACGCGGCGCAGGGTGGCGCGCGGGCAGACCTTTTCCGCCGCCTCGGCAAACTCGCAGATAAACAACAGCATGCCGTTCTCAAACGGCAGCTCGCGGCAGGTATGCGCGAGGACACGCACGGGGGCATCGGGATAACCGGTGTGCCAGCCGGTGTATTGCACGTTGTCGTAGAGCTGGTCCTTCACGTCCCAACCGAGCACCACATCGCAGAAGGCAAAGCCGCTATCCAAGGCGGAGAAGAACTTGCTGCGGCTGAGGTATTTACCGCGCATCACCCCGTCGTTATCAAACACCCCTACTTTGATATGGCTAAGGCCACGCTCCTCGACAATGCGCCGGGCATCATCGGCGGTTTTCACGTCTCGCGGATTGAGCATAAATGCACCTGTCTCTTGTTGTTATGAGCGACTGGTATGGCCGACATCCGATGTCAGTCCTGCAGGCAACAACAGCGTCTAAGCGCATCCCCAAACAACCGCACAATGCACCCCGACTACCACCTAAGGCCTGGTTAGAACGGCCGGTAAAAGCCCAATGAGTGTGGTACAGGATTAGCAACTTGGCCGGCTGATCAGGGAAATATCTGCACCTGGCCGCGGCAGTGCGCGGCAAACCAAGCAGTGGTGCTGCTGCAGTCAACAAAACGCCCGGACCTTGCGGTGCGGGCGTGGGGTTTGCAGACGGGTCTAGGCAATCAGCGATACGGCGCGCCGGCCTTGGCCATCAGGGCGTTGTACTTCTTGAAGATTTCCACCACACGGGCGCAGCGTGGGCTGGTCTTGGCGATTTCATCCCAGAACTTCAACGCCTCGGCCTCCACCGTGGCCCATTCTTCGGCCGGGATGGAGGTCAGTTGCAGCTTGCCGCCTTCGACTCGCAGCTGCGCCTCGCCGCCCCAGTACCAGTGCTGGCGGTAATAGTTGGAGCTGTCCATGCACAGCTTGAACAGGGTTTTCAGGTGCTCGGGCACCTCGGCCCAGCGATCTGAATTGGCGAAGTAGGAACCGCACCAGGCACCCGAGATGTTGTTGGTGAGGAAGTACTTGGTCACGTTGGCCCAGCCGACGGTGTAATCCTCGGTGATCCCGGACCAGGCGATACCATCCAGCTCGCCGGTTTGCATCGCCACCTCGACGTCTTCCCACGGCAGGGTTACCGGGATCACCCCGAAGCGCGACAAAAACTTGCCGGCGGTGGGGAAGGTGAAGATGCGCTTGCCCTTGAGGTGCTCAAGCCGGGTGATTGGCTCCACAGTCGCGAAGTGGCACGGGTCCCAGGCACCGGCGCCGAGCCAGGTCACGCCTTTGACTTCACCGTAGGCCTCGGCCCAGATTTCGTTAAGCCCGTATTGTTCGAACAGCACCGGCACATCCAGGCTGTAACGGGTGGCGAACGGGAAGTAACCGCCGAACACCGAGATGTCCACCGGCGCGGCGATGGAGTCGTCATCGCTCTGCACCGCATCGATGGTGCCCTTTTGCATGGCGCGAAACAGCTCGCCGGTCGGCACCAGCTGGTCGGCGTAATACAGCTGAATCTCCATTTCGCCATTGGCCGCTTTGTTGAAGGCATCGATGGACGGTTTGATCACATGCTCGCCCAAGGCCGGCCCGGCATAGGTCTGCAAGCGCCAGGTGATTTTCTTCGGCTCGGCGGCATAAATATGCGCTGAACCCAGCGCCGTAGCCCCTGCTGCGCCGGTCGCTACCGCGGCGGTTTTCAGAAAACTGCGTCTCGTACTCATGCTGTTATCTCCAGAATTGTCGATTCAGATGGCATACAACCGCACTGCCTGGTCCACGGGACCCTGGCAGGGTTTTCAGAGGGGCAACCTGCACCTGGCTTCTACAGATACAACTGCGCTGGCCTACTGCTGAAACTGCATGTGCTTAGCCGTAGTGCCACTGCGGCAACCACAGGGCGATCTGCGGGAAGACCATGACCAGCACCAGCGCCAGCAGCATGATCAGCACGAAGGGGGTAACCGACACATAGATGTCGCGCAACGTGACTTCAGGCGGAGCCATGGCGCGCATCAGGAACAGGTTGTAACCGAACGGCGGGGTCATATAGGCGATCTGGCAGGTGATGGTGTAGAGCACGCCATACCAGACCAGATCAAAGCCCAACGCCCCGACCAGCGGAATATAGAGGGGCGCGACAATCACCAGCATGGCGGTGTCATCAAGAAACATGCCCATGATGATGAACGACAGCTGCATCAGAATCAGCACCTGCCAAGGCCCTAACCCAAGGCTTTCGAGGAAGAACGCCTCAATCGCCTTGACCGCGCCGAGGCCGTCGAATACCGCGCCAAAGCACAAGGCGGCGAGGATGATCCACATAAACATGCAGCTGATACCGAGGGTCTTGCGCAGGGTTTCTTCCATCACACTGCGGCTCAAGCGACCTTTGACCAACGCCATTAACGTTGCCGCCGCCGCACCGACCGCCGAGCTTTCCACCAGGCTGGTGATACCCATCAGAAACAACCCGGTCATGCAGAAAAAGATAAACAGCGGTGCGATACCGGCTTTGAGCAGCAGGAGCTTCTCGCGTCGGCTGATCTGCCCGCGCTCCTCCTCGGATAACGCAGGTCCCAGCTCGGGCTGTAAACGGCAACGGATGGCGATATAGAGGATAAACAGCCCGGCCATCAACAGGCCGGGCAGTACCCCCGCCAACCACAGTTGGCCGACCGGCTGACGGGCGATCATGCCGTAGAGCACCAGCACCACACTTGGCGGAATCAGAATACCTAGGGAGCTGCCGGCTTGAATCACCCCGGTGACCATGATCTTGTCGTAACCACGGCGCAGCAGTTCCGGCAAGGCGATGCTCGCGCCGATGGCCATGCCGGCCACGCTCAAGCCGTTCATAGCGGAAATCGCCACCATCAGGCCGATGGTGCCAATGGCCAGGCCACCATTGAGCGGGCCCATCCACACATGGAACATCCTGTAGAGGTCTTCGGCCAGCCCCGATTCGGAGAGCATGTAACCCATAAACACGAACAGTGGCAGAGTCAGCAGCGGGTACCACTTCATCAATTTCATGGCCGCGCTGAAGGCTATTTCCGAACCGCCATCGCCCCACAGCAGCAGGGCCGCCGCGACGGCAACAAAGCCAATCGCACCAAACACGCGTTTGCCGGTGAGCAGCAGCAACATCATCGAGGAGAACATCAGCAGGGCTATCAGCTCGTATTCCATTACAGCGTGTCCCCCCGCGCGGCGGCAATGTCCTTAAATAACGTAGCGATGGCCTGCAGCAACATCAGGGCAATACCGACGCACATGATGATCTTGATCGGCGCCATGGGCGGCGACCATGCCGAGTAGCTGGTTTCGTCGTACTCAAGGGCGTACTGGGTGGAGGAAATACCGCCGTAGAGCAAAAACACCAGGTAAAAAATCAAAAAACCGATG
>JAWWDH010000231.1:0-5780 GCA_033720015.1 Pseudomonas sp. | reverse complement strand
TCGTGCTTTGGGTGCCCGGATAAAATCCGGGGGTTAAAATTTTTAGTTTGGAGGTTTAATTGGGCAGGTAAAGGTGATGTTGTGGCTTTTCTGCCGCGCGGCGGGATCTTCATCTTTGCGCGACCTTCGGCCGGCGTTAGCACCCTGCCGCCGAGGCGCTGGATTATTTCGACGACGCGCTCGACCAGGCTGCCATTGGTGGCCGGTACGCCTTTGTCCAGCCAGATGTTGTCTTCCAGACCGACCCGCACGTGACCACCGAGCAGCATGGCTTGGGCGGCCATTGGCATTTGCAGGCGGCCGATGCCGAAGCCGGCCCACGTCGAACCTGCGGGCAGGTTGTCGGCCATGGCCTTCATGGTAGTGGTGTCGGCCGGAGCGCCCCATGGGATGCCCAGGCAAAGCTGGAAAATCGGATCGTCCAACAGGCCTTCTTTCATCATCTGTTTGGCGAACCACAGGTGACCGGTGTCGAAGATTTCCAGCTCGGCTTTAACGCCCAACTCGGTAATGCGTTTGGCGCCGGCACGCAGTTGCGCCGGAGTGGCAACGTAGATGTAGTCGCCATCACCAAAGTTCAGGGTGCCGCAGTCCAGGGTGCAGATCTCCGGGCGTAGTTCTTCGATGTGCGCCAGACGGGTCAGCGGGCCGACCAGGTCGGAGCCACTGCCAAAGTCCATGGGCTGCTCGCCTGGGCCGATCTCCAGGTCACCGCCCATACCGGCGGTAAGGTTGATGATGACGTCGGTGTCGCTCTCGCGGATGCGCTCGACCACCTCGCGGTACAGCGCAATGTCACGGCTGCCCTTGCCGGTCTTGGGATCACGTACATGGCAGTGGGCAACGGTGGCGCCGGCCTTGGCGGCTTCGATGGCAGCATCGGCGATTTGCTTGGGGGTAACCGGAATAGCCGGGTGACGACCAACGGTATCGCCGGCGCCGGTGACTGCGCAGGTGACGATAACTTCGTAGTTCATGGGGTTTCCATCCTTATTCGAGGCGAATGGGTGCCGGGCGCCCAAGAGGGCGCACGACACGGCGGTTAATTAGGTCGTATTGGCGGGGCGGCGTTACTTAAGCGCGGCCTGCACGGCGGCGGTGCCATCTTTGCCATCGAAGGTGGTGACTCCGGCCAAGAACTTGCTCAGCTCTTGCGGGTTTTCCTTCAGCCATTTGCGGGCGACATCTTTGGGTTCTTCACGGTCCATGATCGGCGCCATCATCTGACCCTCCTGGGCGGCGGTGAAGCGCAGGTTGGTTAGCAGTCGATCGACATTCGGGCAGCGCTCGGCATAGTCTGGCGCGGTAACGGTCCAGACGGTGGCCAGGCCTTCGTCGGCGCCGAAGACGTCTTCACTGCCGGTGAGGTAGGTGACGTCCATCTTGATGTTCATTGGGTGCGGCTTCCAGCCGAAGAACACCACCGGCTTTTTGCTGCGTGCATCACGGCTGACGGAAGCCAGCATGGCCGACTCGCTCGACTCGATCAGCTCGAAGCCGCCGAGGCCAAATTGGTTCGTCTCGATCATCTTCTTGATCGTGGTGTTGGCGCCGGTACCTGGATCGATACCGTAAATCTTGCCGCCCAGTTGATCTTTGAACTTGGCAATGTCGGCGTAGGTTTTCAGGCCTGCATCGGCCAGATAGCTAGGCACTGCCAAGCTGGAAATACCATCGGAGAGGCCCGGCTCGCTGAGCACCTTGACCGACTTGTCGGCGAGAAATGGCTTGATGTTGTCGTCCATCAACGGCTTCCAGTAACCGAGGAAGAAGTCGATTTGGCCGCGCTGAATGCCGGAAAAGACGATTTGCTGTGACGCTTGGGTCTGGGTGGTTGCATAGCCCAGGCCTTCGAGCAAGGTGTTGGCCACGGCGGTAGTGGCGACCACGTCGGTCCAGCCTACTAAGCCGATGCGCGCCTTCTGGCAACTGGCCTGTTCAGCGGCCAATAGCGACGAGCTGAATGCGCTAAGCAAACAGCAGCCGGCGATTATCTTGATACTTTTCATCAGTGTGCCCTCGTGTGGCGTTAGGGTTTCTTTCTTCTTCTCCCGGAGCGTTAACGCTCCGTCCCGTGCTCAGGCCTGAATGTGCCCGATTAGTTAACAGTACGCAGCGTAGGCGGGTGGTAAGCGCACTAGAGCGACTCTCTATTGAATCAGAGCGACACTGGTGCTTGCTCTGACGGGTAAACTGGCTTTTAGTGGTGGCCAGTACTTTGCGAACGCACGCCAATGCCCCAAATCTTCCAGTTTCTCTTAATGCCCGGCTTTTCCATGATGGGCCTGATGTCGGCGATTGAGCCGCTGCGAGTGGCGAACCGCTTTAGCCGTGAGCGCTATCGCTGGCACCTTCTCAGTGCGGATGGCTGTGCGGTGCAAAGCAGCAACGGTATGTCGCTCAACGTCGACACCGCTCTGGCGCTGCCAGCGGCAGGCGATAGTCTGTTTGTGGTTGCCGGCTTCGAGCCGCTAGCCACCTTCGATCACCGCCTGGCGCAGTGGCTGCACCGTGCTGAGCGCGAGGGTGCAATTCTCGGCGGGATCGACACGGGAAGTTTTGTCCTCGCCGAAGCCGGGCTGTTTGCGGGGCAGCGACTGACCCTGCACTGGGAAGCCATTGAGGCCTTTCAGGAGCGTTATCCGTGCTTGGCAGTTACCCAGGAGTTATTCGAAATTGACGGTAAGCGCATCACCAGCGCCGGCGGCACCGCCAGTCTCGACCTGATGCTCACGCTGATCGACCGCGACCACGGTAAAGAGTTGGCGCTGTCGGTGTCTGAACAGTTTGTGCTCGGCCGCATTCGCTCGCGTCAGGATCATCAGCGCATGCAGGTCGCCAGCCGCTTCGACGTGCATAACAAAAAGCTGGTGAAGGTAATCAGCGAGATGATGCGTTGCAGTGAGCAGCCACTCAGCTCACAGGCCTTGGCCGAACTGATAAAGGTGACGCCTCGGCAGCTGGAGCGATTATTTCGTCAGCACCTGAATGAAACCCCTTCCAGCTTCTACCTCGCTTTACGCCTGGATAAGGCTCGCCAGCTGCTGCGCCAGACGGATATGACCGTACTGGAAGTTGGCCTGGCTTGTGGTTTTGAGTCGTCCTCATATTTCTCCCGCTGTTATCGCGTGCGCTTTGCTGCCTGCCCCAGCCAGGACCGTCACGAGTCTTCGGCAACCCCTGCCTAAGCAGAGGTAAGGCTATTACCTGGGGCGAGCCTGTTGAGCTGCAATCAACGGTGCGGTGAAGACGTGTTGGCTCGCCCGGCCGATGGCTATCCGATCGCGCCCCTGCTTTGACGTTTTCGACAATACCCCTGTCGTTTTTTCACCGGGCCGCGCGCCCCCCCGGGGATATGCTCACCCCAAAGCGCCGGCAGAAGATTCGGCGCGCAGAGTTAAGGGGAGTGCCTGATGAGCCCAGCCGAATTGCACGCCGACAGCATCGTTATTGACGGGCTGATCATCGCCAAGTGGAGCCGCGAGCTGTTCGAAGACATGCGCAAAGGTGGCCTCACCGCCGCCAACTGCACCGTGTCGGTGTGGGAGGGTTTTCAGGCCACGGTGAATAATATCGCCGCCAGCCAGAAGCTGATCCGCGAAAACAGTGATCTGGTGATGCCCGTGCGCAGCACCGCCGATATCCGTGCGGCCAAGGTGCAGGGCAAAACTGGCATCCTCTTCGGCTTCCAGAATGCGCATGCGTTCGAAGACCAAATCGGTTACGTCGAGGTGTTCAAGCAGCTCGGCGTGGGCATCGTCCAGATGTGCTACAACACCCAGAACCTAGTGGGCACCGGCTGCTACGAGCGCGACGGTGGGCTGTCCGGCTTTGGTCGCGAGATCGTCGCCGAGATGAACCGCGTTGGCATCATGTGCGACCTGTCCCACGTCGGCTCTAAGACCAGCGAAGAAGTCATCCTCGAATCGAAAAAACCGGTCTGTTACTCCCACTGCCTTCCGTCTGGCCTTAAAGAGCATCCGCGCAACAAGTCTGACGAAGAGCTGAAGTTTATCGCCGACCACGGCGGCTTCGTCGGCGTGACCATGTTTGCGCCGTTTCTGGCCAAGGGCATCGACTCGACCATCGACGATTACGCCGAAGCCATCGAGTACGTGATGAACATCGTTGGCGAGGACTCCATCGGCATCGGCACCGACTTCACCCAGGGCCACGGCCAAGACTTCTTCGAATACCTGACTCACGACAAGGGCTACGCCCGCCGTTTGACCAGCTTCGGCAAGATCATCAACCCACTGGGCATCCGCACCGTGGGCGAGTTTCCCAACCTCACCGAGACCCTGCTCAAACGCGGCCACTCCGAGCGCGTGGTGCGCAAGATCATGGGCGAGAACTGGATGAATGTTCTGAAAGACGTCTGGGGTGAGTAAGCCGATAGAGCGCTCGGTGGGTTACGCCGACGGCTAATTCACCCTACGAACAGCGCGCCGAACACCTTCGTAGGATGGGTTGAGCGCAGCGATACCCATCAAGCAAGACCACTACCGAATTCTGGAGTTTGCACACATGGCCACACACGCACCTGAAATGCCGATCCAAGTCGACGACGAAACCGGCGTTTGGACCACCGACGCACTGCCGATGCTGTACGTGCCGCGGCACTTTTTCGTCAATAACCACATCGGTATTGAGGAGGTGCTGGGCGCTGAGGCGTATGCCGAGATTCTCTACAAGGCCGGCTACAAGTCCGCCTGGCACTGGTGTGAGAAAGAGGCTGAGTGCCACGGCATGTCCGGCGCGGCGGTGTTTGAACATTACATGAAGCGTTTGTCGCAGCGCGGCTGGGGCCTGTTTGAAACACAAAAACTCGACCTGGAAACCGGCTATGCCGAGGTCAAGCTCAAGCACTCGGCCTTCGTCTATGTCTACGGCAAGTGTGGGCGCAAGGTCGACTACATGTTCACCGGCTGGTTCTCCGGCGCTATCGACCAGATCCTCGCGGCTGCCGGTAGCCCGATTCGCACGGTCACGGTGCAGGAGTATGGCGGTTCTGAAGAAGGCCATGACGAGGGCCTGTTCATCACTCGGCCGCTCTGAAGCGTTTGATCACCATTACGTAGCCGCGGTGTTTGCCGCGACCTGAGCAACTCGCTCGCCGCTAACGCCGCGCCTACTGCGCTAAGTTTCATGAGGATGCCGCCATGGCCTTCGAAGCAATGTTCCAGCCGATCCAAATCGGCAAGCTGACTATTCGTAACCGCATCGTGTCCACCGCCCACGCCGAGGTGATGGCCACCGACGGCGGCATGACCACCGAGCGTTACGTTAAGTACTACGAAGAGAAGGCCAAGGGCGGCATCGGCCTGGCGATCTGCGGCGGCTCCTCGGTGGTCTCCATCGACAGCCCTCATAGCTGGTGGAGTTCGGTGAACCTGTCCACCGACCGCATCATTCCGCATTTTCAGAATTTGGCCGATGCCATGCACAAGCATGGCGCCAAGATCATGATCCAAATTACCCACATGGGCCGTCGCTCGCGCTGGGATGGTTTCGACTGGCCGACCCTGATGTCGCCGTCGGGCATCCGTGAGCCGGTGCACCGCGCCACCTGCAAGACCATCGAGCCGGAAGAAATCTGGCGCATCATCGGTGACTTCGCCCAGGCCGCGCGCCGGGCCAAAGAAGGCGGCCTGGACGGCGTTGAGCTGTCGGCCGTGCACCAGCACATGATCGACCAGTTCTGGTCGCCACGCGTCAACAAGCGTACCGACGAATGGGGCGGCACCTTCGAGGGGCGGATGAAGTTCGGCATGGAAGTG
>JAWWDH010000230.1:0-5789 GCA_033720015.1 Pseudomonas sp. | reverse complement strand
TCACGGCTGGTTGCCGAGGGGGACCAGGTGCGTCGTCGGCGCGAATGCCTGGCCTGTGAAGAGCGTTTTACCACCTTCGAGACCGCCGAGCTGGTGATGCCCCGGCTGATTAAACAGGACGGCAGCCGTCAGCCGTTTGATGAGGACAAGCTGCGTGCCGGCATGCAACGCGCGCTGGAGAAGCGCCCGGTGAGTATCGAGCGCCTGGAAGCCGCCATTGCCCACATCAAGCACAAGCTGCGCGCCACCGGTGAGCGTGAGATCAAGTCGCTGGTGCTCGGTGAGCTGGTCATGGGCGAGCTGCAAAAACTCGATGAAGTGGCTTATATCCGTTTCGCCTCGGTGTACAAACGCTTTCAGGATCTCAACGAGTTCCGCGAGGAAATCGACCGCCTGTCCCGTGAACCTGCCAAAGGCTGATGATGAATTCCGATCACGCCTTTATGGCCCGCGCGCTGGAACTGGCCCGTAAAGGCCTCTACTCAACCCATCCCAATCCCCGTGTCGGCTGTGTGATCGTCCGTGATGGCAAGATTGTCGGCGAAGGCTGGCATGCCCGCGCGGGTGAACCTCATGCGGAAGTGCATGCGCTGCGTCAGGCTGGTGACAAGGCCCGCGGCGCGACGGCTTACGTGACCCTGGAGCCCTGCAGCCATCACGGTCGCACGCCGCCTTGTGCCGATGCGTTGGTCAATGCCGGTGTCGTGCGCGTGGTTGCCGCCATGCAGGACCCTAATCCGCAGGTCGGCGGTAATGGCCTGCTGCGCTTGATGCAGGCCGGTATCGCGGTGCAGAGCGGCGTGTTGGAAGCTGAAGCGCGGGCGCTGAATGCCGGCTTTATCAAGCGCATGGTGCAGGGCCTGCCGTTCGTGCGGGTCAAGCTGGCGATGAGCCTGGATGGGCGTACCGCCATGGCCAGTGGTGAAAGTCAGTGGATCACCGGCCCGGCGGCGCGCGCGGCGGTCCAGCGCCTGCGTGCGCGCTCAAGTGTGGTGCTGACCGGTGCCGATACGGTGCTGGCCGATGATGCACGCTTGACCGTACGCCCCGATGAGTTGGGCCTGGGCGCCGAATTGACTGCCCTGGCGCAGGCGCGTCCGCCATTGCGCGTGCTGGTCGATGGGCGTCTGCGCGTCCCGCTTAACGTGCCGTTTTTTCAGGCGGGTGCGGCCATGGTGGCGACCTGTGCGGCGGCCTCAGCACGTGATCGCTATCTCGACGATGGGCACGAACTATTGGCGGTGCCAGGCAGCAACGGGCATGTTGACCTGCGCAAACTGCTGGTCGAGTTGGCTGCGCGTGGCGCCAACGAGGTGTTGGTTGAAGCGGGGCCGCGACTGGCTGGGGCGTTTGCTCGCTTGGGCCTAGTGGATGAATATCAGTTATTCGTTGCGCCTAAGCTGCTCGGCTCAAGTGCCAGGCCGTTGCTTGACCTGCCGTTGGCGCGCATGGCGGATGCCCCGGCGCTGAAAATTGTCGAGATGCGCGCAGTCGGTGACGACTGGCGAATCATCGCGGTGCCGCAGTCGGCTGGCTGATTGCCCACCATTCAGGCGGTCGCTTGGCCATGCAGGGTGGTGGCAAATGTGGTAAAACGCGTCTCGGCTACGCAGGTGGCCGTAACGTTCTCAGGGCGGGGTGTGATTCCCCACCGGCGGTAATGACGCGCAAAGTGTCTAGCCCGCGAGCGCTTGTCCGAGGAGTGTAAGCCTAGGGGCAAGGTCAGCAGACCCGGTGTGATTCCGGGGCCGACGGTTAAAGTCCGGATAAAGAGAGAGCGGGATTGCCTCAATCGGGCGCATTTTTAACTGCGCCTTGAAATCCCTATCGATCAAACACGCCCTGTTTTTTATAAAACAGGAGTTGGTCTAGATGTCTGATTTTTATTCCGTGCCGCGTGCATCTGGTGTTGTTTGCCAGTGTCTTGCCGCGGGCGCAAACCAGGGGGTGGCATGTTTACCGGCATAATCGAAGCCATTGGTAGTATCCGTGCGTTGACGCCCAAGGGCGGTGATGTCCGGGTGTATGTGGAAACCGGCAAGCTTGACCTCGGCGACGTCAAACTCGGCGACAGTATTGCGGTGAATGGCGTGTGCCTGACCGCAGTGGAACTGCCAGGTGATGGGTTCTGGGCGGATGTCAGCCGCGAAACCCTGGCACGCACCGCGTTTATCGACCTCAAGGCCGGTAGCAAGGTCAACCTGGAAAAGGCTCTGACGCCGACCAGCCGCCTGGGCGGTCATCTGGTCAGCGGGCATATCGACGGCGTCGGTGAAATCATCGCCCGTGCCGATAACGCCCGTGCCGTGCAATTCACTATTCGTGCGCCGCGCGAGCTGGCCAAGTACATCGCTCACAAAGGCTCGATCACCGTCGATGGCACCAGCCTGACCGTCAACGCGGTCAATGGTGCCGAGTTCGAGCTGACCATCGTGCCGCACACCCTGGCCGAGACCATCATGGTCGATTACCGCGCCGGTCGCTCGGTCAACCTTGAGGTGGATCTGTTAGCCCGTTACCTGGAGCGCTTGCTGCTCGGTGACAAGGCAGCCGAGCCTGCTGCCTCGGGCATGACCGCTAGTTTTCTCGCCGAACACGGCTACCTGAACAAATAAGGAATCGACAGCATGGCTCTTAACAGTATTGAAGAACTGGTCGAAGACATCCGCGCCGGCAAGATGGTCATCCTTATGGATGACGAAGACCGCGAGAACGAAGGCGACCTGATCGTCGCGTCCGAATGCGTCACCGCCGAGCACATCAATTTCATGGCGCGCTTTGCCCGCGGCCTGATCTGCATGCCGATGACCCGCGAACGCTGCGAAACCCTCAAGCTGCCGCTGATGGCGCCGCGCAACGGTTCCGGTTTCGGCACCAAGTTCACCGTCTCTATCGAAGCCGCTGTTGGCGTGACCACCGGTATATCTGCCGCTGATCGCGCCTGTACCGTACAGGCGGCTGCGGCGAAGAATGCCCAGGCCGACGATATTGTCAGCCCCGGCCACATCTTTCCGCTGATGGCTCAGCCCGGCGGTGTACTGGCCCGTGCTGGCCACACCGAGGCTGCCTGCGACTTGGCGCGCATGGGTGGTTTTGAGCCGAGTGGGGTGATCTGCGAGATCATGAACGACGACGGCACCATGGCGCGTCGCCCTGAGCTGGAAGTCTTTGCCGCCGAACACGGCATCAAGATCGGCACCATCGCCGACCTGATTCACTACCGCTTGATTAACGAGCGCACGGTTGAGCGTGCCAGCGAGCAGGTGCTCGACACCGAGTTGGGCCAGTTCAACTTGGTGACCTATCGCGATGGCGTGGAAAACACCGCGCACATGGCCCTGACCCTGGGCACTGTTTCAGCCGAAGTGCCGACCCTGGTGCGGGTGCACAACATGGACCCGCTGCGCGACCTGTTTCTGGTCAATCAGCCGGGGCGTTGGAGCATGCGCGCCGCCATGGCCGAGGTGGCCAAGGCCGGTAGCGGCGTGGTGCTGCTGTTGGGCAACCCGCTGACCGGGCCGGAACTGCTGGCCCTGCTGGATCGCCAGCAACCGGCCAGCCCGGCTATTTACAGCACGGTCGGTGCCGGCTCGCAGATTCTGCGTGACCTCGGTGTGCGCAAAATGCGCTTGATGAGTTCGCCGATGAAGTTCAATGCGATATCCGGCTTTGACCGGGAAGTTTTTTAATACCTGCCCGCTGAATAACCACTGCCGCGCTATGGGCTGTTTGGGTGGGCTATACATTTCCCCCCCCCCCCCCCCCGGCTCTTTAACGCTATATGAGAATTGTTCCATGACCCTGAAGCCCATCGAAGGTACTTTCATCGCCCCACAAGGCAAATTCGCCCTGGTCGTCGGCCGCTTTAACAGCTTCGTTGTCGAAAGCCTGGTAAGCGGCGCCGTTGACGCCCTGGTTCGCCACGGCGTGAAGGAAAACGACATCACCATCATCCGTGCACCGGGTGCCTTCGAAATTCCGCTGGTGGCACAGAAAGTCGCCCAGCGTGGTGACTTTGACGCGATCATCGCCCTCGGCGCAGTGATTCGTGGCGGTACTCCGCACTTCGAATACGTGGCGGGTGAATGCACCAAGGGCCTGGCCCAGGTGTCCATGGAGTTCGGCGTACCGGTTGCCTTCGGCGTGCTGACCGTCGACTCCATTGAGCAAGCCATCGAGCGCTCCGGCACCAAGGCCGGCAACAAGGGGGCAGAAGCTGCATTGTCTGCCCTGGAAATGGTCAGCCTGCTGGCGCAGTTGGAGGCCAAGTGAGCCAGACCGACGGTAACGGGCAGCCGCCACAAGCGCCGAAGAAAGGCCCCAGTACTAAAACCCTCGCGCGTCGTCAGGCGCGCACCTTGGCCATGCAGGCGCTGTATTCCTGGCATATGGCCGGCCAGTCGCTGAACGAGATCGAAGCGCAGTTCCGCGTCGATAACGATTTCACGGCCGTGGACGGTGCTTACTTCCACGAGATTCTGCACGGCGTACCGCGGCAGAAAACCGAGATCGATGGTGCGTTCGCGTCGTTGCTGGACCGCCCACTGGATGAAATCGATCCGGTTGAGCTGTCGATCCTGCGTCTGTCGACCTTCGAACTGAAAAACCGCATCGATATTCCTTATCGCGTGGTGATCAACGAAGGCATTGAGTTGGCCAAGGTGTTTGGCGCAACCGACGGGCATAAGTTCGTCAACGGTGTGCTGGACAAGTTGGCCCCGCGCCTGCGTGCGGATGAAGTTCGCGCGCACAAGCGCTGATCGGGCTTGCCTGCTTTGGGTGAGTTCGAGCTGATCCGCCATTACTTCGCCGCTGCGTCCTGTGCGCAGGCCGGCGAAGGCGTGGCACTGGGCATCGGCGACGACTGTGCCCTGCTGGAATTGCCGGCTGGCGAGCAGCTGGCAATCTCCACCGACACCCTGGTCAACGGGGTGCATTTTCCCGAATCAGCTGACCCTTTTCTGCTCGGCCAGCGTGCGCTGGGTGTCTCGGTCAGTGATTTAGCCGCGATGGGCGCGACGCCTATCGGCTTTACCCTTGCCTTAACCCTGCCAAGCGCCGACCCAGACTGGCTGCAAGCCTTTGCCCGTGGTTTGGATCGGATGGCGCAGCGCTGTGCTATTCGGCTGATTGGCGGTGACACCACTCGCGGCCCCCTGAGCCTCACCCTGACGGTTTTCGGCCGTGTGCCGACGGGCGTGGCGCTGACCCGCAAGGGCGCGCAGGTGGGTGACCTCCTGTGCGTCGGCGGTGAGCTGGGTGATGCTGCCGGTGCGTTGCCGCTGGTGCTCGGCCAGCAACAGACCGCGCCCGCTGTGAGTGAGGTGCTGCTGGCGCGTTACTGGTCGCCCATGCCGCAGCTTGAGCTGGGCCAGGCCCTGCGTGGCAAGGCCAGTGCGGCACTGGATATCTCCGATGGTTTGCTCGCGGATTGCGGGCATATTGCGACGGCATCTGGTGTGGGGTTAGTTATCGAACTGGCGCAGGTGCCACTTTCCGCTGCCTTGCGGGCGTTCGCCGGGGAGTCGGCGGCGCGTCAATGTGGGTTAAGCGGTGGCGATGATTACCGATTGGCTTTTACCTTGCCGGCGCACTATTTGCCTGGGCTACAGCAGGCCGGTTTGCCAGTATGGGTGATTGGCCGGGTTGCGCCCGGTCAAGGCGTTACCCTGCTGGACCCGCAAGGACAGCCCGTTAAGCCGTCCCAGAGCGGCTATCAACATTTTGGAAGTGCCCGTGACTGATCATCCCCACCCAGTTCCCGCCGAGTTCGTGCCGCCTTCGGTATG
>JAWWDH010000229.1:0-5821 GCA_033720015.1 Pseudomonas sp. | reverse complement strand
CAAGAAACTCCAGGCGCAGCGCCTCAAAGCCTTCGGCGTCGGCTGTCAGGGCGAAGGTGGCCTCGACCATCGCGCGTGCGCCGCCGGACACCTGGTCGCGGATCAGCTTGTCGGCTATCGGCGGCAAGCCGCGCTCGGCGCGCATGGCCTGGCAGATGGCGATAAAGTCCGGGGCGCTGTCGAGCAGGGTGCCGTCCATATCGAATAGAACCGCGCGTAAACGCATGCCTCTTACTCCTCGCGCAGGGTCTGGATCATGTAGTTGACGTCAACATCGGCTTCCAGCTTGTAGCGTTTGCTCAGCGGGTTGTAGGTCAGGCCGATGATGTCTTTGACCTGCAGGCCGGCGTCGCGGCTCCAGGCGCCCAGTTCGGAGGGGCGGATGAATTTCTTAAAGTCGTGGGTGCCGCGCGGCAGCAAGCGCATCAGGTACTCGGCGCCGATGATGGCGAACAAGTAGGCCTTGGGGTTGCGGTTGATGGTGGAGAGGAACACCTGGCCGCCGGGTTTTACCATGCGGTAGCAGGCGCGGATTACCGAGGCTGGGTCCGGCACGTGTTCGAGCATTTCCAGGCAGGTGACCACATCGAATTGCTCGGGCATTTCCTCAGCCAGGGCTTCGGCGGTGATCTGCCGGTACTCAACGCTCACACCGGACTCCAGCTGATGCAGTTGGGCTACGGCCAGCGGCGCTTCGCCCATGTCGATGCCGGTGACGGTCGCGCCGCGCTGGGCCATGGATTCGCTGAGGATGCCACCGCCGCAGCCGACGTCCAGCACCTTCTTGCCGGCCAGGCCGACACGTTCGTCGATCCAGTTGACCCGCAGCGGGTTGATGTCATGCAGGGGTTTGAATTCGCTTTCGCGGTCCCACCAGCGGTGGGCAAGGGCTTCGAATTTGGCGATTTCGGCGTGGTCGACGTTGCTCATATAAATCCCTGAATCAGGCTGCGGCGAGAGTGGGAGCGCAAGGTGCTCATGGTGCCAGTTTCGCCGGGTGGAGTGGCCGCCAGTTGGTCGGCCAATGTATGTCAGTTTGTCGCAGTGCACATTGTTGTGGGGCGGTTATTTGCCGGCGATCTTCGCGCCCCAGGCGCGGGCGTTGGCGATGATTCGCTGTTCGTCCAAGCGCGTCAGGTTGCCGCCATCGAGTAATTGCTTGCCACCGACCCACAGGTGTTCGACGCAGGCACGTCCGCCGGCATACAACAGCTGCGAGACTGGATCGTAAACCGGTTGCTGGCCCAAGCCGGAGAGGTCGAACGCGGCAATGTCGGCGGCCTTGCCCAGCTCCAGCGAGCCGATCTGCTCATCCAGGCCGAGGGCGCGCGCGCCGTTCAGTGTGGCCATGCGCAGGGCGCGATGGGCATCCAGGGCGGTGGCCGAGCCGGCGACGGCCTTGGCCAGTAGCGCTGCCGTGCGGGTTTCGCCGAGCAAGTCGAGGTCGTTATTGCTTGCTGCGCCGTCGGTGCCGATGGCGACATTGACGCCTGCCTGCCAGAGCTTTTCTACCGGGCAGAAGCCGCTGGCCAGCTTGAGGTTGGATTCCGGGCAGTGGATCACGCTGGTGTTGCTTGCCACCAGCAAGGCCAGGTCGTCATCGTCGATCTGGGTCATGTGCACCGCCTGAAAGCGCGGGCCGAGCAGCTCCAGGCGCGCCAGGCGAGCGAGTGGGCGTTCGCCGCGCTGCTCCAGGCTTTGCTGCACTTCAAAGGCGGTTTCGTGCACATGCATGTGAATGCCGGCGTCCAGCTCGGCGGCCAGCATGCGGATGTTTTCCAGCTTGTCGTCGCTAACCGTGTAAGGCGCGTGGGGGCCGAAGGCGACTTTCAAGCGCGGGTGATGTTTGAGGTCGCTGAACAGGCTAAGGCCCTTGCGTAGCGCCTCGTCAGCATCGCGCGCGCCGGGGATGGGGAAATCCAGCACCGGAATGGTGATTTGCGCGCGAATGCCGCTGCTATGCACCAGCTGGCTGGCGACTTCCGGGAAGAAGTACATGTCCGAGAAGCAGCTGATACCGCCTTTTAACTGTTCGGCAATGGCTAGCTCGGTACCGTCTTCAACAAACTGTTCATTAACCCACTTGGCTTCGGCCGGCCAGATGTGCTGCTCCAGCCAGGTCATTAGCGGCAAATCATCGGCCAGACCACGGAACAGGGTCATCGCGGCGTGCCCGTGGGCGTTGACCAAGCCCGGGGTGAGCAGTCGGTCCGGCAGTTCAAGCACCTGCAGGGCGCTGTGCTTAAGGGCTTCAGCGCGGGGCGCAATCAGCGCGATGCGGCCGTCGCGGATGCCCAGGCCATGGTTTAGCAGCACCACGCCTGCAGGTTCGACCGGTACCAGCCAGGTGGGCAGGAGCAGGAGGTCGAGCGGGGCTTGGGGCATGAGGGGCGCTTCCGGCAGTCATCAGAGCCGCGAGTTTATAGGGGAACGCCCTGGGCTTGAAGCAGCTGCGGCTGATCTGGCGCGCCAGATGAGGCGCTGTGCGTATAATGGCCGGCTTTTTTCGGTGGAGGTGTGTGATGCGCGAGCAATTGCTAGCGGCAGAGAAGGTCAAGGCCATCGAATGGCGTGACGGCGTTCTGCACCTGCTCGATCAGCGCGCGTTGCCTTTTGAGGAAACCTGGCTCAGCTACCACTCGGCCGCCGATGTCGCCGAGGCGATTCGCAGCATGGTGGTGCGCGGTGCGCCGGCCATCGGTATCAGTGCGGCCTATGCGGTTGTCTTGGCGCTGCGCGCGCGCTTGCACGCCGGGGGGGACTGGCGCGCTGCGCTGGAGGCGGACTTTCAGTTATTGGCCGATTCGCGGCCGACAGCGGTCAACCTGTTCTGGGCGCTCAAGTGCATGCGTGATCGGCTTGATCGGCTGAAAAGCAGCGATGATCCGCTGGCGCTGCTTGAGGCCGCCGCCATCGGCATCCATCAGGGCGACCGCGAAGCCAACCTGGCCATGGCTGAGTTGGGAGTCGATTTGATTCGCCGCCATCAGAGCAGTCAGCAAAACCTGTTGACCCACTGCAATGCCGGGGCGCTGGCCACGGGCGGCTTTGGTACCGCCTTGGGGGTGATTCGCGCAGCCTTCCACGATGGCTTGCTTGAGCGTGTGTATGCCGATGAAACCCGCCCCTGGCTACAGGGCTCGCGCCTGACTGCTTGGGAATTGGCGGCAGATGGTATTCCGGTGACGGTAAGCGCCGACTCGGCCGCCGCGCACCTGATGAAAACCCGCGCTATCACCTGGGTAATCGTTGGGGCGGACCGTATTGCCGCCAATGGCGATGTGGCCAACAAAATCGGCACTTATCAATTGGCGGTGAACGCCATGCACCACGGCGTGCGGTTTATGGTGGTGGCGCCCAGTTCGACTATTGATATGGCCACCGAGCACGGTGACGACATCGTGCTGGAAGAGCGCGATGCCAGCGAGTTGCTGGAATTGGGTGGTAAGCGTATCGCCGGCGAAGTGGGTGCACTGAATCCGGTGTTCGATGTAACCCCTGCCGACCTGATTGACTTTATCGTCACCGAGAAGGGCGTGGTGGATCGTCCTGATGCCGAAAAAATGGCGCAGTTGATGTGCCGCAAGCGCCTGCATTGAGTTTTTCAGCCTTTGCGTGCATCCAGTCGCCAGGCTGGCGCTGGGGATAGGTGCGCCGTGGCGATTGTGGTAAGCTCCGGCGGTTTTCGGGGTGCCCGTTAGGGGGCTCCTACCTGCGCAGATACATGGCATAACTTATTGATTTGTCGTGAGTCGCTATGAGCCGCAAGGCACGGCGACAGGCTCTGCACCGTTCAGGACGAATGGCGCGGAGTTTCACCAGAAAAAGGAACAAGGCTACTCATGGGCGAACTGGCCAAAGAAATCCTCCCGGTCAATATTGAAGACGAACTCAAGCAGTCCTACCTCGACTACGCGATGAGCGTAATTGTCGGGCGCGCACTGCCGGATGCACGCGATGGCTTGAAGCCCGTGCACCGCCGTGTGCTGTTTGCCATGAGTGAGTTGGGTAACGACTGGAACAAGGCATACAAGAAGTCCGCCCGTGTGGTCGGTGACGTTATCGGTAAGTATCACCCACACGGTGATACGGCGGTGTACGACACCATCGTACGGATGGCGCAGCCATTCTCCCTGCGTTATCTGCTGGTTGATGGTCAGGGTAACTTCGGTTCGGTGGACGGCGATAACGCCGCGGCCATGCGTTACACCGAAGTGCGCATGACCAAGCTGGCCCATGAGCTGCTGGCTGATCTGCACAAAGAAACCGTGGATTGGGTGCCGAACTACGACGGCACGGAAATGATCCCGGCGGTCATGCCGACCAAGGTGCCTAACCTGTTGGTCAACGGCTCCAGCGGTATTGCCGTGGGCATGGCGACCAACATTCCACCGCACAACCTCACGGAAGTGATCAATGGCTGCCTGGCCTTGATCGACAACGGCGAGCTGACGGTTGATGAACTGATGCAGTACATCCCGGGCCCGGACTTCCCCACGGCGGCGATCATCAACGGTCGCGCCGGCATCATCGAGGCCTACCGCACCGGCCGTGGCCGCATCTACATGCGTGCCCGCGCGACTATCGAGGACATCGACAAGGTCGGTGGTCGCCAGCAGATCATCGTTAGCGAGCTGCCGTACCAGCTGAACAAGGCGCGCTTGATCGAAAAGATCGCCGAGCTGGTAAAAGAGAAGAAGCTCGAGGGTATTACCGAGCTGCGCGATGAGTCTGACAAAGACGGCATGCGCATCGTCATCGAGTTGCGTCGTGGTGAAGTGCCGGAAGTGGTACTGAACAACCTCTACGCCCAGACCCAGATGCAGAGCGTGTTTGGCATCAACGTGGTGGCGCTGATCGACGGCCAGCCGAAAGTCCTTAACCTCAAGGACATGCTCGAAGCCTTTATTCTGCACCGCCGTGAAGTGGTTACCCGTCGTACCGTATTCGAACTGCGCAAGGCACGTGAGCGTGGGCACATCCTTGAGGGTCAGGCGGTTGCCCTGTCCAACATCGATCCGGTCATCGCCCTGATCAAAGCCTCGCCGACCCCTGCCGAAGCCAAACTGGCGCTGATTGCCAATGCCTGGGAATCCAGCGCCGTTGAGGCGATGGTTGAGCGTGCCGGTGCCGACTCCTGCCGCCCGGACGATCTCGATCCGCAGTACGGTCTGCGCGACGGCAAGTACTACCTGTCACCAGAGCAGGCTCAGGCCATTCTTGAGTTGCGCCTGCACCGTTTGACCGGGCTTGAGCATGAAAAACTGCTGGCCGAGTATCAGGAGATTCTTACCCAGATCGGCGAGCTGATCCGCATCCTCACCAGCGCCGTGCGCCTGATGGAAGTGATCCGCGAAGAGCTGGAAGCGGTTAAAGCCGAGTTCGGTGATGCGCGTCGTACCGAAATTCTTGATAACCGCCTGGATCTGACCCTGGCTGACTTGATTACCGAAGAAGAGCGGGTGGTCACCATCTCCCACACCGGTTATGCCAAGAGCCAGCCGCTGCATGCCTACCAGGCGCAGCGTCGTGGCGGCAAAGGCAAGTCGGCCACCGGGATCAAGGATGAGGACTATATCGCTCACCTGCTGGTCGCCAATAGCCACGCCACCCTGTTGCTGTTCTCCAGCAAGGGCAAGGTGTATTGGCTGAAGACCTACGAAATTCCAGAAGCCTCGCGTGCGGCCCGTGGTCGCCCGCTGGTTAACCTGCTGCCGCTGGACGAGGGTGAGCAGATCACCGCCATGCTGCAGATCGATCTGGAGGCGCTGCGTCAGCAAGCGCCAGAAGGCGATGAACAAGACGACATCGAAGGCGTAGT
>JAWWDH010000228.1:0-5847 GCA_033720015.1 Pseudomonas sp. | reverse complement strand
GCGCGGCGCAGGTTGATGCTGCCGTACAAGCTGCCCGTGCAGCGTTCCCAGCCTGGGCCTCGAGCCCGCTGGATCAGCGCATTGCGCTGCTTGAGCAATTTGCCGCCACCCTCAAGCAGCAGGCTGACGCGCTGGGCCACTGCATTGGTGAGGAAACCGGCAAGCCATTGTGGGAAACCGCCACCGAAGTCACCAGTATGGCCAGCAAGGTCGCTATCTCGGTGCAGAGTTACCGCGAGCGTACCGGCGAGAAAAGTGGCCCGCTGGCCGATGCCACCGCCGTGCTGCGGCACAAACCGCACGGCGTCGTAGCGGTGTTCGGTCCGTACAATTTCCCCGGCCATTTGCCCAACGGCCATATCGTGCCGGCGCTGTTGGCGGGCAACTGTGTGGTGTTCAAACCCAGCGAGCTGACGCCGAAAGTCGCTGAGCTGACGGTCAAGTGCTGGATCGAAGCCGGCTTGCCGGCGGGCGTGCTCAACCTGGTGCAGGGCGCACGTGATACCGGCGTGGCCCTGGCGGCACATGACGGCATCGACGGCTTGTTCTTCACTGGCTCCAGCCGCACCGGCAATCTGCTGCACAACCAGTTCGCCGGTCGCCCGGACAAGATCCTCGCCTTGGAAATGGGCGGCAATAACCCGCTGGTGGTCGAGCAGGTCGCGGATATTAATGCGGCGGTGTACACCATCATTCAGTCGGCGTTTATTTCGGCCGGTCAGCGCTGCACCTGTGCGCGTCGCCTGCTGGTGCCGCAAGGTGCATGGGGCGACAGCCTGCTGGCGCGTCTGGTCGAGGTGGCGGCGAGCATCAAAGTCGGCAGTTTTGATGCTCAGCCCGCGCCCTTTATGGGGTCGGTGATTTCCCTGGCCGCCGCGCAGCACCTGCTCAAGGCGCAGAAACACCTTCTCAATCAGGGTGCCAAGCCGCTGCTGGAAATGACCCAGCCGTTGCCAGGCGCAGCCTTGCTCACGCCTGGCATCATCGACGTCACTGACCTGAGCGAGCGGGTGGATGAGGAGTTCTTCGGCCCGCTGTTGCAGGTGGTTCGCTATGCCGATTTCGATGCGGCGATCGCCGAGGCCAACAACACGCAATACGGTCTGGCCGCTGGTTTATTGTCCGATTCCAAGGCGCGTTATGAGCAGTTCTGGCTGCGCAGCCGCGCGGGTATCGTTAACTGGAACAAGCAGCTGACCGGTGCCGCCAGCACTGCGCCATTCGGCGGCGTGGGTGCCTCCGGTAACCATCGCGCCAGCGCGTACTACGCGGCAGATTATTGCGCCTACCCGGTGGCGTCGCTGGAAGCCGATAGCCTCAGCCTGCCCGCCACCCTGACGCCAGGAGTAAGCCTGTGAGCCACGTATCCACTGCCTCTGCCTATGAGGTGAATTTCGACGGTCTGGTCGGGCCGACGCATAACTATGGTGGCCTGTCCTACGGCAACGTGGCCTCACAGAGCAACAGCCAGGCCGGGTCCAGCCCGAAAGAGGCGGCCAAGCAGGGCCTGACCAAGATGAAGGCCTTGATGGGAATGGGCTTCAAACAGGGCGTATTGGCCCCGCAGGAACGCCCGAATGTTGCCGTGCTACGCAGCCTGGGATTTACCGGCACTGACGCCCAGGTGATCCAGCAGGCCGCGAAAGACGCCATGCCGCTGCTAGTTGCCAGCTGCTCGGCGTCGAGTATGTGGACGGCTAACGCCTGCACCGTCAGCCCGAGTGCCGATACGGCCGATGGTCGCGTGCACTTCACCGCCGCCAACCTCAATTGCAAATTCCACCGCTCGATCGAACACCCGACCACCAGCCGTGTGCTGGGGGCCATGTTCGCCAACGATAGGCACTTTGCTCACCACGCGGCGTTGCCGGCCGTTGGCCAGTTCGGTGACGAAGGCGCGGCGAATCACACGCGCTTCTGCAAGGGCTATGGCGATGCCGGTGTGGAGTTCTTCGTTTTTGGTCGCAGCGCTTTCGACAGCCGCTTTCCCGCGCCGCAGCGCTATCCGGCACGGCAAACCCTGGAAGCCTCGCAAGCGGTAGCTCGCCTGCATGGCTTGAGCGATGACGGCGTGGTCTACGCCCAGCAAACGCCGGCGGTGATCGATCAAGGTGTATTCCACAACGATGTGATCGCGGTGGGTAATGGTGAGGTGCTGTTCTATCACCAGGACGCCTTCCTCGACACCGACAAGGTGCTGGCCGAGCTGAGCGAAAAGCTCGCGCGCCGTGGCGGTCACTTCCAGCCAGTGTGCGTGCCGCGTGATGCGGTGGCGGTTGAGGATGCGGTCAAATCCTATTTGTTCAACAGCCAACTGCTCAATCGCGCCGACGGCGGCATGCTGCTGATCGTGCCGGAAGAGTGCCGTAACAACGCCAATGTCTGGAATTACCTGCAGCAGCTGACCAGCGGCAATGGGCCGATCCGCGAGGTGCAGGTGTTTGACCTCAAGCAGAGCATGCAGAACGGCGGTGGCCCGGCCTGCCTGCGTCTGCGTGTGGCGCTCAAGGACCATGAGCTGGCGGCGGTCAATCAGGGTGTGATCATGACCCCGGCGCTGTACGACACTCTCAACGTCTGGGTCGACAAGCACTACCGCGATCGCCTGAGCGAAAACGATCTGGCTGATCCACAATTGCTTAACGAGTGCCGTACGGCCTTGGATGAACTGACGCAGATCCTTAAACTGGGCGCGGTTTATCCCTTCCAATTAGCTTAATTGAGTACTTATTACCATGTCCGATGCCCTGCAACTGATCCTTGAAGACACTGACGGCACCCAGCTGGAAACCTCCTGCACACGTTTTGCCGTGATCTGGCAGGGCCAGGAAATCTGGTTCCAGCAGGTAGGCAACAACCAGTTGATGATCGGTGTGGATGTCGAGGAGGGCGCTGCCGAATACGCCAACCTGTTGCTGCGTCCGCTGGCCACCAACCTGGTCAGCCTGGAGCTGGAAATGGAAGCCGCCGAAGTAGGCGATGACGACGATCACGTGCACGGCCCTGACTGCAGCCACGATTGAGGAAACGCCCATGCTTGCCCTCGGTAAACTGCTTGAGCTGACCCTGGCCGACCATGAGCCGGCGGCGAAAATTCAGCTGACCCCCGAGGGCACGCGCCTGCGTTGGCTGGCCGAAGGCGCGTTGGAGATTACCCCGTCTGCGGCCCGCGACAATGGCCAGGACCTGCTGCTGTCAGCGGGTATTCATGGCAACGAAACCGCGCCAATCGAATTGCTCGACCGCCTGCTGCAGAGCATTGCTCGTAATCAATTGCAGCCGTGCGCGCGGATTCTCTTTCTGTTTGGTAACCCTGGCGCCATGCGCCGGGGCGAGCGTTATATCGAGCAGGACATCAACCGCTTGTTCAACGGTCGCCACGATCAACACAGCGGGGCCGAAGCGCTGCGAGCCTGTGAGCTGGAGCATCTGGCCGCAGCTTTTTTCAGTAAGCCCGAGCGTATCCGCCTGCATTACGACCTGCACACGGCGATACGTGCGTCGAAAATCGAACAGTTTGCCCTCTATCCCTTTCAGGAAGGTCGCCCGCGCAGTCAGCGCGAGCTGGCCCGCTTAAGTGCTGCGGGGATTGAGGCGGTGCTGCTGCACAACAAAAGCTCGGTCACCTTCAGCGCTTACACCTATACCCAGCTGGAGGCGGAAGCTTTCACCCTGGAACTGGGCAAGGCGCGGCCGTTTGGGCAGAACGAATTGGTCAACCTGGATCGCCTTGAGCTACACCTGCAGGCGCTGATTGAAGGGCGTGAGCTGGCAAGCGCTGCGGATGATCTGGGCGAGCTAAAATTGTTTGCCGTGGCCCGCGAGGTAATCAAGCACAGCGATGCGTTTCAGCTGCATCTGCCAGCTGATGTCGAGAACTTCAGCGAATTGCCGGTTGGCTATTTGCTGGCGGAAGACCTCAGCGATACCCGCTGGGTAGTCGATGAGCCAGGCGCGCGAATCATCTTCCCCAACCCCAAAGTCAAAAACGGCCTGCGTGCCGGCATCTTGGTCGTGCCAGCAGAAGGCGTGGCGCTCGTCTGAGTGCGGCGCCGCTGAGTCGCGCTCTGTTCTGGGTTTTAACCGCAGGTCTGTACCTTGTTTGCGGCGCGGGTGAGCCTTAGCATCCGACTTCCCTCATTCAAGGACTTCCCGCCATGCCCATCATCGACCTGCGCAGCGACACCGTCACTCAGCCGACCCCGGGTATGCGCGAGGCCATGCAGGCCGCCGAGCTGGGCGATGACGTGTATGGCGAAGACCCTACGGTCAATCGTCTGGAGCAGTATCTGGCCGATGAGCTGGGGTTTGCCGCTGCGCTATTCGTGCCCACCGGTACCATGAGCAACTTGCTCGGGCTAATGGCGCATTGCGCGCGTGGCGATGAGTACATCGTCGGTCAGCAGGCGCACACCTATAAATATGAGGGCGGTGGCGCGGCGGTGCTCGGTTCGATCCAGCCGCAGCCAATCGACGGCGAAGCCGATGGCTCGCTCGATCTGGCTAAGGTTGAAGCTGCGATCAAGCAGGATGACTTCCACTTCGCTCGTACCCGCTTGCTCGCGCTGGAAAACACCATGCAGGGCAAGGTATTGCCACAAACCTATCTGCAGGCTGCGCGTGAATTATGCACGCGGCGCGGCCTGGCCCTGCATCTGGACGGTGCCCGCCTGTACAACGCGGCGGTCAAGCTGAATGTGCCGCCGCGTGAGATCACCCAGTATTTCGATTCGGTTTCGGTGTGCCTGTCCAAAGGCCTCGGCGCACCGATTGGCTCGGTGCTGTGCGGCTCGGTTGAGCTGATCGGCAAGGCACGGCGTCTGCGCAAAATGGTTGGCGGTGGCATGCGTCAGGCCGGCATGCTTGCGGCAGCTGGCTTGTATGCCCTGCAGCATCAGGTGGTGCGTTTGGCTGAGGATCACACCAATGCCGAGCGACTGGCCGCTGGCTTGCGTGAGCTGGGCTATGAGGTCGAACCGGTGCAGACCAATATGGTGTACGCGCAGGTTGGTGAGCAGGCCGGCGCGCTGAAGGCCTTCTGTGCCGAGCGCGGGATCGTGCTGACCGCCGCACCGCGCCTACGCATGGTCACGCACCTGGATATCGCGTCTGCGGATATCGATCAGGTGCTCGCTGCTTTTGCGGATTTTCGTCGAAATTGATTAATTCGGGGTGGTGAATAGCCATCCTCTATTAATAAAGGCACTAGCCCCTTAGCGCAGGCCCGATATAATGCGGCCCTTTGCCGGCTTTGTCGTGGCCGCTGGTTTTTGGAAGATTCCTATGAAAAGCGCAGAAATCCGTGAAGCCTTCCTCAGCTTCTTTGAACAGAAGGGGCACACCCGTGTCGCTTCCAGCTCCCTGATTCCGGGCAATGACCCGACCCTGCTGTTCACCAACGCGGGGATGAACCAGTTCAAGGACTGCTTTCTTGGTCTGGAAAAGCGTGCCTACACCCGCGCCGCCACCAGCCAGAAGTGCGTGCGCGCCGGCGGCAAACACAACGACCTGGAAAACGTCGGCTACACCGCGCGTCACCACACCTTCTTTGAAATGCTCGGCAACTTCAGTTTTGGCGACTATTTCAAGCGCGACGCCATTCACTTTGCCTGGGAGTTTCTCACCGGCGACAAGTGGCTGAACCTGCCCAAGGAAAAGCTCTGGGTCACGGTTTACGCCACCGACGATGAAGCCTTTGATATCTGGACTCGGGAAGTGGGTGTGCCGGTTGAGCGGATGATCCGCATCGGCGACAACAAAGGCGCGCCCTACGCCTCCGACAACTTCTGGACCATGGGCGATACCGGCCCGTGTGGCCCGTGCACCGAGATCTTCTTTGATCACGGC
>JAWWDH010000227.1:0-5873 GCA_033720015.1 Pseudomonas sp. | reverse complement strand
GGTGGCCGCACTGGTCAACTACACCGAATCAGGCAGCTCCAGCCTGCGCGCCTCACGTGAGCGCCCGGCTGTGCCGATCCTCAGCCTGACGCCGAGCCTAAACACGGCACGGCGTTTAAGTGTGGCCTGGGGGGTTTACTCGGTGGTCAAGGAGCGCCTGAGCAAGGTTGAAGACGTTACCCGTACGGCCCTGGAAATAGCCCGCAGCACGGGCCTGGCCAAGACCGGCGACACCGTGGTGATTACCGCGGGCGAGCCATTCGGCCAACCGGGCAGCACCAATAGCCTGCGCATCGAAATTCTGCACTAAGCATTACGGGCAGGGCCTGTATGGCCTGTCAGCTCAGCTATCCCATACTGGCTTGCCAGTTTATAGGCACCCACTGCAGCCCGCAGTGGGTGCCTCTTTTTATGGCCTGCCGGCGATAGCTGCCACCCTCACAGCGGCGCGTTGAGTCGCTAAAATGGCGGCCAGCCATTCTCTTCAGGTTCGTTTGCATGCCGTCACTCACGCTGTCCAGCCATTACCGCCAAGGCGCTCATACCCTGCTCAATGGCTTCAGCCAGGTCTTCCTACAGGCTCACCCCGGCTGCGGCCTGCTGATAGTGCTGGCCATCGCCCTCGGTGCGCCGCAGTTGCTCGGTGGCGCGCTGCTGGGTGGTCTCAGTAGCACGCTGACGGCGCAGCGCCGTGGCTATGCCAAGGCGGACATAGAACTGGGCCTGTATGGCTACAACGGTATTCTGCTGGGTCTGTTGATCAGCCTGCAGTTCACCTGGTCGCTATTACTGCCTCTGCTGATCATCGCCATTGCCGGGCTTTCCAGCCTGATGCTGGAGCCGTGGATGCGACGCATGCGCGAGCGCCAATGGCTGCCAGCCCTCACCCTGCCTTTTGTCACCCTAAGCTGGCTGGTGTTGTGGCTGGCCCCGGTGCTGCAATTGCAACTGCACCACCCAGCAGCAAGCCAAATCCTGCCGCTCGATTGGCTGGCCAGTGTGCTGGCGATGGCGCGAGGCTTGAGCCAAGTGATCTTTCTCGATCAACCACTGGCCGGCGTCTGTTTATTGCTAGGCCTGTTGCTGGCTGATCGCCGCGCCGCCTGCTGGGCAGTCTTGGGCTCCGGCGGCGGCTTGGCCCTGGCGCTGCACCAAGGTCTTGAACAGCAAAGCGCGCTGATCGGCCTGTACGGCTACAACGCCGCGCTGGCCGCTGTTGCCCTTAGCCAGATGCATCGACAGGTCTGGGTGCCGGCACTCGGCATCGTGCTCGCGCTGCTGTTGCAACCAGGCTTCAGCGCCATAGGGCTGCCCGCCCTGACCATGCCCTTTATCCTCACCTGCTGGCTGGCGAGCGCGGGCCAACGCCTGCTGCGCAAAGCCACAGGCGACTGCACTCCACAGACACCGAGCAAGGGCAAAAGCTTGCATCGTCAGGATAAAACTCCCTAGGCTGCGCACTCAGTCGTTCGCTTTATTTATGAGAACGATGCAAACGGAGCAGCCAGAACACCATGGAAACGCCGCAGAACCTGCGTCAGCAGCTGTACAGCATCATCTTCTTCACTGACACGCCGGCCGGGCAACGCTTTGATCGCTACCTGTTGGTGGCCATCCTGGCCAGCCTGGTGGTCGTCATGGTCGATAGCATCGACAGCATCCACACCCAGTACGGGGAAACGCTGACTGTATTCGAATGGGCCTTCACGGCATTGTTCGCCATGGAGTACGCGGTGCGTCTGTATTGCTCGCCGAAACCGCTGCGTTATGTGTTCAGTTTCTTCGGCCTGATTGACCTGGTGGCGATCCTTCCGGCAATCCTCGCATTGTTTTACGGCGACGCTCAGTACCTGCTGATCATCCGGGTGATTCGTATGCTGCGGGTATTCCGTGTGCTCAAGCTCAGCCCCTACCTGAAACAGGCGAATTTCCTGCTCACTGCGCTGCGCGGCAGCCGGCAAAAAATCATCGTCTTCTTCGCCAGCATCGCCACCCTAGTCACGGTGTTTGGCACCCTGATGTACGTCGTCGAAGGCCCGGTTAATGGTTTTACCAGCATCCCCACCGGCATCTATTGGGCCGTGGTCACCTTAACCACCGTGGGCTTCGGCGACATTGTGCCGAAAACGCCACTGGGCCAGGCGCTCTCGACGCTGGTGATGATTACCGGCTACTCAATCATCGCCGTGCCCACCGGCATCTTCACCGCCGAGCTGGCCAATGCCATGCGCGGCGGCGGCGACCAACACATTCACGACTGCCCGGTCTGCGCGAAAAACACCCACGAACACGGTGCAGCCTTCTGCAACCGCTGTGGTAATCCGCTGTTTCCACGGCAGAGTGATACGCCGTAAGGCCTTAAGGCAGGTACAAAAAAGCCGCAGCTAATTGCGGCTTTTTTGTATAAACCTGAAATCAGCCGCGTTCGGCTAGGCTCGACGTCAGCTCAAACGGGCTGTTGCTGCGGCGCTGGTTGCGATCTTCACGCGGGGTGGCACCGAAGAAATTACGGTAGGCGCTGGAGAAATGCGGGCCGGAGGAAAACCCGCAGGACAAGCCAATCTGAATGATCGACTTGCTGGTTTGCATCAACAACTGACGCGCCTTGTTCAAACGCAGCTCCAGGTAGTACTGGCTGGGCACACGGTTGAGGTATTGCTTGAAGATGCGCTCCAGCTGACGCCGCGAGACACAGACGTGTTGGGCGATTTCGTCGGTGGTCAGCGGCTCTTCGATATTGGCTTCCATCAGCAACACGGCCTGAGTCAGCTTGGGATGGCTAGAGCCTAGGCGGTTCTGCAGCGGAATGCGCTGACGTTCGCCGCCTTCACGGATGCGCTCCACGACTAACTCTTCCGACACGGCGCCGGCCAGCTCGGCGCCGTGATCGCGGGTCAACAAGGCCAGAAACAGGTCGAGCACCGCTAGGCCGCCGCAAGCGCTGAGGCGATCACGGTCACAGTCGAACAGATGACTGGTGGCAATGACCTTGGGAAAGCGCTCGCTGAAATCATCCTGCCAGCGCCAGTGCACCGACGCTCGATAACCATCCAGCAACCCCAGTTGCGCCAGTGGGTAGACCCCCGCCGCAATCGCGCCGATCACACAACCGCCACGTACCACGTGTTTTAGCGCAGCAGAGAGTGCTGCGGGCATGGGCCCGGGTGGTTCATCGGCCAGCAGGAAAAGCCTCTGACAGCCCTCCAGCTTGCCCACCCAAGACTCTCCCGGCAGCCGCCAGGCGTCTTCAGTAGGCGCTTCGGCCTGCAAGAAAACCAGCTCGTAAACCACCTCGGGGTGGACACGCTGGGCAACGCGCAGGGCCTCTTCGGCCAAAGCCAAGGTCAGCGGCTTGGTGGAGGGCCAAAGCAGGAAGCCAATTCGGTGGGCATTCATGGGGGGCAGTTTAGGCTCTGTTGGCAATAATGGGCATAGCTAGAATGACTGCAGTTGTTGCCGCTGGTTATTTGAGACTGCCAGAGAGGAACTGCTGCAAACGCTCGGATTGTGGATTGGCCAAGACTTCGCGCGGGCAGCCACGCTCCTCCACCACGCCCTTATGCAGGAACACCAGCTGGTTGGACACTTCACGGGCAAAGCCCATTTCGTGAGTGACCACCACCATGGTGCGACCTTCCTGAGCCAGGTCCTGCATCACCTTGAGCACCTCGCCGACCAGTTCTGGGTCGAGGGCCGAGGTCGGCTCGTCAAACAGCATCACCTCAGGCTCCATGGCCAGGGCGCGGGCGATGGCCACACGCTGTTGCTCACCACCACTCATGTGCGCGGGGTAAGCATCTTTGCGGTGTGCCACACCGACCTTGTTAAGGTAGTGCTCGGCTTTTTCCAGGGCGTCCTTCTTGCTCATGCCGAGCACGTGCACCGGGGCTTCCATGACATTTTCCAGGGCGCTCATGTGCGACCACAGGTTGAAATGCTGGAACACCATGGACAGGCGCGAGCGCATGCGCTGCAGCTGCTTGGGGTCAGCGGCCTTGAGGGCACCGTCCTTGTTGGCCACCAGCTTTAGCTCTTCATTGTTGAGCAGAATCTTGCCGCTGTGCGGTTGCTCCAGCAGGTTGATGCAACGCAGGAAGGTACTCTTGCCCGAGCCACTGGAGCCGATGATGCTGATCACATCACCGGCCTTAGCGGCCAGCGACACGCCCTTCAACACTTCATGGCTGCCGTAGCGCTTGTGCAGATCCTGAACTTCAAGTTTGTACATGGTTTCCACTCTCTTGAATCAGTCGCTGAGCAAGCGACCCTGGCGAATAGGGGTACGACCGGCCACCTTGGCCAACCACAAACCGGGCTGGGCAAAACGCAACCGCTCGCGCGCATAAAGCACACCATCTGTAACCGCACAGACAGTTGTATGGCGATCGTCCAGAGGATCGATCACTTCAAACAATGGATCGCCAGCCTTGACCGTTGCGCCCACTGGCTGCAAAAAACTTACCACCCCGGCATGCGGGGCATAGGCGTATTGCGCACCGGCAAACGGCGTGGCCTCGCAGCTTGCAGCAGGTGCTGCTGGCCAGCTACCGGCAATCAGCCCCTGCTCGGCGAGAAACGCCAGAATGTTTTCAGCGCTGGCTTCGGCCTCAGGCTTGCCGGTATCCGCCATACCGCCCAGCTCCACCGTCGCCGCCAAGCAGGCCAGCGGTACAGCTGCCTGGGGAAAATGCCGTGCCAGTTGAACCCAGGGCAAGGCACAGGCTTCATCGAACGAACTGGCGCCGGAATCCTCGACCGTCAGCGCCGCGCCCGCCTGCAGCCGCGCCGCCAGTGAGCGCAGCTGCGGCCATTGTTGTGGCAGCAGGTAGAGGTGTACGGCAGCCTCGAAGTCACAGTGCAAATCGAGCACCACATCGGCATCACAGGCATGCTTGAGCAACAAGCGTTGCAGGCCTTGCAACTCGGAGCCGGCGGCTGGCAGTGCTGCCAGCGCGGCCAGCATGGCGGCGCGAATCAGCTGCACATTGCTCGCTTGGTCATCGCCCAACCGGCCTTGCAGCTCCGGTGTAATCGCGGCGGCCAGATCAACGAAATCGCGGTTGAAATTCTTGCCGCTGCCCAGTTCGAAACGACCCTGGTGGGCGGCCTGGAACATCTGCCCCAGGCCAATTGGGTTGGCCACAGGCACCAGCTCAATCACCCCGATCAAACGGCCTTGGGCTTCCAGCCCCTGCAAGCGGCGCTTGAGCTCAACGGCTACACGCATCCCCGGCAGCTCATCGGCATGCAAGGAGGCCTGGATATAGGCTTTGCACGGACCGCTGCCAAAGCGAAACACGCTCAGCCGGCGCTCGGTGCCGGGGCAACCCCAGGGCAGTGGATGATCGATACGCTGCATAGCTTTACCCTCAGGCCTTGCGCGGAGCGAGGTAAACCAGCCAGCGGCGCTCGGCCAGCTTGAACAGGCGTACGAGGATAAAAGTCAGGCACAGGTAGAACAGGCCGGCGGTAATAAAGGCTTCAAACGGCAGGTAATACTGCGAGCTGACGGTGCGCGCTGCGCCAGTGATGTCGATCAAGGTGACGATCGACGCCAGCGAGGTGGTATGCAGCATCATGATCACTTCATTGCTGTACTGCGGCAGTGCCCGGCGCAACGCCGATGGCAGCAGAATGCGCCGGTACAATTTACTGCGCGACATACCCATGGCCTTGGCCGCTTCGATTTCACCGTGCGGCGTAGCCTTAAGGCTCCCCGCAAGAATCTCGGCGCTGTAGGCGCTGGTGTTGATGGCAAACGCCAGGCAGGCACAGAAGGTGGCGCTGGAGAAATACGGCCAGAGCACGCTCTCACGTACCGCCTCGAACTGGGCCAGGCCGTAATAGATGAGAAACAGCTGCACCAGCATCGG
>JAWWDH010000226.1:0-5912 GCA_033720015.1 Pseudomonas sp. | reverse complement strand
CTCTTGGCCAAGTGGAAGTTGACGCGTGCGGCATAGCTGGCCTGGCGTGTCGGCACCATGCCTTCGACAATGATCACGTCTTTGTCGGCCGACGCCTCTTGATAGAGGCTGATGATTTCCTCAAGCAATTCATCCAGCTGACCGTCGCCGAGCATGCGCTCGACATGCGCCAAGGCCAGCGGTTTTGGCGAGTGCAGGCCGTGGGTGCGGGCGATCAGCTCGCTGGAGCGCTCTGGGCCCATGTCACCTTGATGCGGTTGCGCGATGGGTTTGAAAAAGCCGACCTTGAGGCCGGCGCGCTCCAGGGCGCCAACCAGGCCGAGGCTGATTGAGGTCAGGCCGACACCGAAACCGGTGGGGGCAATAAAGAAGGTGTGCATAGGGGCTCCGTTCAGGCGTCGAGTAGCGCCAGGGTGTCGAGGGCGATCTGTCGTTCTTCGTTAGTCGGCACCACCAGTACGCGCGGGTGGCCGTGGGCCTGGATCGCCCCGGCGGCACCGCGCACGATGCTGGCGTTGGCCTGCTCGTCGAGGGCCAGGTTGAGCAGCTTGAGGTGGGCGACGGTCTTGCTGCGGATCAATGCCGAGT
The DNA here is from genome assembly GCA_033720015.1 of Pseudomonas sp. Classification (GTDB taxonomy): domain Bacteria; phylum Pseudomonadota; class Gammaproteobacteria; order Pseudomonadales; family Pseudomonadaceae; genus Aquipseudomonas. The sequence goes on along the minus strand of JAWWDH010000226.1, from coordinate 5,324 downwards.
TCTCGCCGATACCGCCAGTGAAAATCAACCCGTCCAGTTGCGGCAGGGCGCAGCTCATGGCCGCCAGGGATTTGGCCAGGCGATAGCAAAACACCTCAATGGCCAGGGTCGCGCCGGCATGGCCTTGTTCTCGGGCTTGCTCCAGGGTGCGCATGTCATTGGACAGCGCGGACAGGCCGAGCAGGCCGCTTTCCTTGTTAAGCAGGGTTTCGATCTGCTCCAGGCTCCAGCCCAGGGTCCGCGCCAGATGGCTGTGCAGGTTGGGGTCGACATCGCCGCTGCGGGTGCCCATCACCACCCCTTCCAATGGCGTCAGGCCCATGCTGGTGTCGCGGCTTTGGCCGTCGACAATCGCGCAGGTGGAGCAGCCGTTGCCAAGGTGTGCGAGCAGCCAGCTGCTGGCCGTGAACGCCAGCCCGCTCATCTCGGCAGCGCGCTGACCGACAAAGCGGTAGCTGGTGCCGTGAAAGCCATAGCGGCGCACGCCGTGCTCACGGTACAGCGGCTCGGGGAGGGCATAGCGATAGGCGTATTCGGGCAGTGACTGGTGGAATGCGGTATCGAACACCGCCACCTGGGGTAGGCGTGGAAACAGCTTGATAGCGGCGTCTATGCCGAGCAGGTTGGCCGGATTGTGCAGCGGGGCCAAGGTCGCAGTCGCGCGGATCGCGGCGATGCTCGCGTCATCCAGTAGGCAGGCGGCCGTGAAGTGCTCGCCACCATGCACCACGCGATGGCCAATGCCGTGCAACTGGTCGCCAGCGGCCGCCTGGATCAGGGGGAGCACTTGGGCGAGGGCCGCACGGTGGTCGGCGTGGGGCAGCATCAGGCTCTCTTTGTTGCCGTCCTGTTGCCAGAGTACCTGCGCCTCCGCGCTGCCAAGCCGCTCTGCTATACCGTTCAGGGTGAATGCCTCGTGGTCTTCGTTGACCAGGGCAAACTTGATCGACGAACTGCCGCAGTTGATCACCAGAATGTTGCGTGCGGGCATTTACCGCTCCTTGTTTAAAGCGTGGTTCGGGCGCTGCATTGCGGTCCCGTTGGCGTTATGTGCGGCCGCACACCAACCGCAGGGGAAATCTTTGCCCAGTTGAGCGTTGCGTTGTTTGGGGTCGAGTATCCAGGCGCGATTCTGCCAGGGCGGTTGATGGCGCAGGTGCTGCGTATGGCCGCAGGACAATACTGTCACCCAGTCGCCGTGCTCATCCTGACGGAAATCAAGCACACGTACTAAAACCACGCATGGCCGTCCGTCTGTGTCCGGTTCGCTTTCACGCGCGCCCTTCGGTAAACTCGCCCGCTCTTTATTTTCAAGCAAAAGGTCCCGCCCCATGCTGATCGCCGCCAATAAGGCCGTCTCCATCGACTATACCCTGACTAACGATGCCGGTGAGGTGATCGACAGTTCCGCAGGCGGCGCGCCGCTGGTTTATCTGCACGGGGCCGGCAACATCATCGGCGGCCTGGAAAAAGCCCTGCTGGATAAGCAGGTTGGCGACGAGCTGGACGTTGCAGTCGAGCCGGAAGACGCCTACGGCGAATACAGCGCTGAGCTGGTCGCCACCCTCAACCGCTCGATGTTCGAAGGTGTGGATGAGCTGGAAGTCGGCATGCAGTTCCACGCTTCCGGCCCGGACGGCGGCATGCAAATCGTCACCATCCGCGACCTCGACGGCGATGACGTAATCGTTGACGGCAACCACCCACTGGCTGGCCAGCGCCTGCACTTCAAGGTGAAGATTGTTGACGTGCGCGATGCCAGCGAAGAAGAAGTCGCCCATGGCCATATCCATGGCGAAGGTGGTCACCAGCACTAAGTGTCAGCCTTATGTCGTAGCTGCAATTCGACTTATGGTCGTACCAACTAGCGGCTCGACTGCTAAGCTGGAACACAAGAAAGGCACCTTCGATAGGTGCCTTTTTTATGGCACGGCCATTCATTGCGGCCACCCTGTCGGCCGTCGCTGAGCGACGTTAATAATGCCTCTCGGGCATTTTCTGCCTGCCACGCCACATCTGTGTTCTCAAGGAGTAAGACATGAGTGCCTTTCACGACCTCAACCTGCGTGCATTGGATGGCCAAGAGCTACCGCTGGCACCCTTCAAGGGGCGGGTGGTGTTGGTGGTTAACGTGGCTTCCAAGTGTGGCCTGACGCCGCAATATGCCGGCCTGGAAAAGCTTTATCAGCAGTACAAGGACCAAGGCTTCAGCGTGCTGGGCTTGCCGTGCAATCAGTTTGCCGAGCAGGAGCCGGACAGCGAAGACGCCATCCGCGAATTCTGCAGCGTTAATTATGCGGTCACCTTTCCCATGGCCAGCAAGCTTGAGGTGAACGGCGCAGATCGTCACCCGCTGTACCGTTTGCTGGCGGGTGAGGGGGCTGAGTTTCCGGGCGATATCACTTGGAATTTCGAGAAGTTTCTGGTCGGCCATGATGGTCGCGTGCTGGCGCGTTTTTCCCCGCGCACCACGCCAGAGGATCCACTATTGACTCAAGCGATTGAAAAGGCTCTCGGCTAAGGCCATTTACGCCAAGGCTGCGGACAAACCGCGCTGAATGCTTGTTCGCAGCAGGCCTAGCCGGCTTAATCGGGCGACCTGAACAGGACGCCCCCGCATGAGCCAGTTTCCTTCCGATAATGCAATTGCCCACACCGCCCCCGTCGCGCTCCGCGAGTTGATCGAGAGTCGCCGCTCGGTTCGCCGTTTTACCGCCGAAGCGGTGCCTGATGCAGTGGTGCGCGACTGTCTGGAGCTGGCGGTACTTGCGCCAAATTCCTGCAATCTGCAGCCCTGGAGTTTTCAGGTGATTCGCGATCCAGCGCTGCTGGCCCGCCTGCATCCTATTTGCATGAGCCAGAACGCTGCCAAGGCGCCCTTGATTATCGCTGTGCTGGCGCGCCCGGACACCTGGAAACAGGCCTGCCAGAACATCATCGACTACTGGCCAGAGCCCGAAGTGCCCGCGCGGATTCGCAGCTTCTACAACAAGACCGCACCCTTTCAGTACAACCAGGGGCCGTTCGGTCTGCTCGGGCTGTTCAAGCGCCAGCTGTTGCGTGTGGCCGCCTGGCGCAAGCCGCATCTGCGGGCGCCCAATAGTCGCGCGCAGATGCGGATCTGGGCGGTGAAATCCACGGCCTTGGCGGCGCAGAACCTGATGCTGGCCTTGCAGAGCCATGGCTACGCAACCTGCCCAATGGAAGGCTTCGATGAAGTGCGTTTACGCAAAACCCTGGATATCCCGCGCGAGGCGCTGCCGATCATGCTGCTGGCGGTAGGTAAACAGGACGAGAAGGGCGTGTACAACCCGCGCTTGCGTTTTCCCTTGGAGCAGCACGTCACCTGGCTTTAGGGTTGCTGCTCGCGAAACAGTTGCTGATCTCGCGAGTTAGCGTTGTGTTTTTAACGCAGCAGGGCCGGCGCGCAGCAGATCTTAGTTAGACGCCTAAAGTACGCCGGCTTTTTTCCAGGCCAGATAACTGCTCACCAGTTGCGGTCCCAGCTCGCTGGGGCGGGCATCCAGTACCGGCACTTTGTTGGCTGTCAGGCGCTCGTGCAGGCTGGCGCGGGCATTCAGGTAGTCCAGGGTGCCGCAGTAATCCAGCGCGCTGGATAAATCCTGCACCGGGGTATGGCGCAGGGTATCCAGCACTTCTTCACGCAGGCTGGCGACCAGCACGCGGTGTTGGCGGCTCAGGCGTTTGACCGCACCGAGCAGGGCCTGGTCATCCTCATCGCGCAGGTTGGTCACCAGTACCACCAGGGCGCGGCGGCGCTGACGGCTAAGCAGACTCTCCACTGCTGCACTGAAGTCGGCAGGTTGCTGGGTGCTGCGCAGGTCGTACAGGGCATTGAGCAGCACATTGAGCTGCGCCTGGCCTTTGACCGGTGCAATAAAACGTTGCGGCTCGCTGGCAAAGGTCGAGAGCCCGACAGCATCGCCCTGACGCAGCGCCACATAGCTGAGCAGCAGGCAGGCGTTGAGGGCATGATCGAAGTGCGATAGTTCGCCGTCCTGGCTGCGCATACGCCGGCCGCAGTCGAGCAGGAAGATGATTTGCTGGTCACGCTCATCCTGGTATTCGCGGGCAATCGGCGTGCGTTTACGTGCGGTGGCCTTCCAGTCGATCTGCCGCAAGGTGTCGCCGTCGCGAAACTCGCGCAGCTGGTGGAACTCCTGGCCGAGGCCGCGGCGTTGTTGCTGGCGCACGCCGAGCTGGTTGATCCAGTCATCCACGGCCATCAGCTGCGCGCCATACAGGCGGGCGAAATCCGGGTAGACGCGGGTTTCCCCTGCGAGCGGCAAGTAACGCCGGCTGCGCCAGAGCCCTATCGGGCTGGGCAGGCTGACCTCGCACTGGGGAAAGTGGAAGTGCCCACGCAGCAGCGGCCGCACGCGGTAGCTGACCTGGGTCTGTTCGCCTGGGTGCAGATCGACCTTGAGCGGCAGGTGTTCGAAGGCCATATCAGCGGGCAGGTGATCGAATACCTCAACTTGCAGCGGACGGCTGTAGTCGTGGTGCAGGGTCAAGCACACGTCGCTCCAGCGACCCAATGGCAGGTTGCCGGGGAGTCGGCGTTCGAGGCGCGGCGACGCCACTAAACGCGCGCGCAGGGCGTCGATCAGTGTCAGGCCGAGCAGCATCAGCAGCAGGCCCCAATAAATGGGGGTAAAGCTGCGCGGCACGCCGATGCTCAAGGCGCTGCAGATACCCAGCAGCAGGCCAAGGACGAACAGGCCGGCAAGCAAGCTCAGCAGCGCGCGCGATGGTTTCATGCCGTAGCGCCTTTCAATGCGGGCTTCATAGGCGCGGTGCCGGAACCTGGCTGAGCAGTTGTTGCAGCACCTGATCGACCGACAGGCCTTCAATGTCCAGCTCGGGAGAGAGGCGAACGCGGTGGCGCAGCACGGCTAGGGCGCAGCCTTTGATGTCATCCGGCAGAACAAAATCACCGCCGCGCAATAGCGCACGGGCACGACCGCAACGTACTAGGGCGATTGAGGCGCGCGGCCCGGCACCGATGGCCAGGCCAGGCCAGCTACGTGTGGCGCGGGCAATGCGTACGGCGTAGTCGAGTACCTGTTCATCAATCGGCAGGTCGCTGGCGATTTTCTGCAGCGCCAATACATCGCGGGCTTGCAGCAGGGTGCGCAATGGGGCGACTTCGAGCATGTCGGCTTTGCTCGAGCGTGCCACCTGGCGCACCATGTTCAGCTCTTCGCTCTGCTCGGGGTAGTCCATGCGCAGCTTGAGCATAAAGCGGTCAAGTTCGGCTTCCGGCAGCGGGTAAGTGCCTTCTTGCTCGATCGGGTTCTGTG
>JAWWDH010000225.1:0-5921 GCA_033720015.1 Pseudomonas sp. | reverse complement strand
GAAAGTGGCGTAATCGAGCTGCGGGTCGGCGAACGCGTAGCCTTCGCGGGCGGCGCGGCGGGCATAGATGTCCAGCAGTTCGGCGGCCACGTCGCGCACTTGTTCGGCGGCCTTGCGCTTGGCTTTCTGCCAGATTTCCGAGCCGAGGCGGTGCAGCGGGGCCAGGGCGTCGTCGCTGCCAGTGTAGCGGGCGATCAGGTGCAGGCTGGCCACCGGCACATAGAGCTTGGCTTCTTCGGCATACATCAGGGCGAGGAACTCGGCGGCCTGACCGTCGAACTCCATGGTCACCAGGCCCAGGTAGCGGCCCACGCCATGGTCGATGTGCACCACCGGCGCGCCTTCACGCAGCTCGGTAAGGTTCTTGATGACGTTGTCGCCACCGTCGCGGGCTTTCTCGCGGCGACGGCGTTGCATGACGCGCTGGCCAAATAGCGGGCTTTCCGCCACCAACGCCAGGTTTTCCAGCTGCAGGCCGTCATCCAGCGGCGCGATGCAGATGCCGATGCGTTGTTTGCTGGCGGTGAAAGCTGGCCAGCTGTCGAATTCCTTGGGCTTGAGCTTAAGGCGGGCCAGTAACTCCAGCAGCACCTCGCGACGGCCAGCGGACTCCGCGCAGAACAGCACGCGCCCTGGATACTCCTCGATAAAGCGCCGCAGCGCCGCCAGTGGCTCGCCGGCTTTAGCCTGAATGGCCAGGTCCGGCAGCGGTTTGGCGTCGAAGCGGGTGCGGCCGACACCGGTTTCGATGTCGTCCTGGCTGACCACCACGCGTGGCCAATTTTTCAGTCGGGCGAAGCAGTCTTCTACCGGCAGGAAAATGTCGGCAGGCGGCAGCAGAGGGCGTTCCGGGTCGACGCGGCGGTCTTCATAGCGGTTGCGCGCATCCACCCAGAACTGCTCGGCGGCCTTTTCGATACCGGGCAGGGAAAACACCTGAGTGTCGGCGGGCGGGTAGTCGAAGAGGGTGGCGGTCTCTTCGAAAAACAGCGGCAGGTAGTACTCGATACCCGCAGGGGTAATACCTGTGCTGAGATCTTGATAGATCGGGCAGCGGCGGAAATCCACGTCAAAACGCTCGCGAAAACGTCCGCGAAAGTCAGTGACGGCTTTCTTCTCCAGCGGAAATTCACGGGCCGGCAGCAGTTTGATCGACTCGACTTTGTCGATGGAGCGCTGGGTCTCCGGGTCGAAGGTGCGCAGGGTTTCGATCTCGTCATCGAACAAATCAATGCGGTACGGCTGGCTGCTGCCCATCGGGAACAGGTCGATCAGCGCGCCGCGCACGGCAAATTCGCCATGCTCGTACACGGTATCCACGCAGCGGTAACCAGCGGCTTCCAGGTTGCTGCGCACCTGATTGACGTCGAGCTGCTGGCCCACCTGCAATACCAGGCTGCTGCCCAGCAGAAAGCGTTTTGGGGCCAGGCGATGCAGGGCGGTGGTTATAGGGACTACCAAAACGCCGTGCTTCAGCTCCGGCAAGCGATACAGGGCGGCGATGCGCTGCGAGATGATGTCCTGATGCGGCGAAAACAGGTCGTAGGGCAGGGTTTCCCAGTCGGGGAAATGCAGCACCGGCAAGTCCGGGGCAAAGAAACTCAGCTCCTCCTGCAGGCGCTCGGCACTCTGGCTGTCGGCAGTCAGCAGCAGGGTGAAACGTTTGGCATTGCTGGCGGCTTCGGCAATCGCCAAGCTCAGCGCGGCACCGGGCAGGTTGCCCCAGTGTTGTTTTCCGGCAGTGGCCGGCAGGGACGGTAGGCGCAGTACGGACACAGGCGGCTCACGGTCAAATCACAAGGTCGCCGATTGTAACGGGCGAATATGCGCGGTGTCAGTTACGACAGTCGTGCATTGCTCATGCGTGCTTGCGCCGTCATAATGTAGCCCCTTTTTTTAGCCCCTACATGTGGAAGGTACTGCCCGTGACTCAGAAGCCCGACCAGTGTCTCGGTGAGTGGATCGATCGAGAAGCCCTTGCGGAAGCGATGATTCCGATGATTGGCCAGCTCTACCGTAACAACAACGTGGTCACCTCGATCTACGGCCGTGGTTTGATCAACCGTTCGGTGATCGACATTCTTAAAGCTCACCGCTTCGCCCGCCATCGTCTGGCTAATGGCAGCGAATTGTCGGTGCACGATACCTTCCCAATCGTCAAGGCCATGAGCGAGCTCAAGCTGGGCGCCGCTTCCGTGGACCTGGGCAAGATGGCCACCAAGTTCAAGGCTGAAGGCCAAGGCCGCAGCGTCGAGCAGTTCGTCAAAGACGAGTTGGTTGAAGTGGTGGGTAAGCAAAATGGCGAAGCCCGTGAAGGCACTGATGTGGTGCTTTACGGTTTCGGCCGCATCGGCCGTCTGCTGGCGCGCATCCTGATCGAGAAAACCGGTGGCGGCGACGGTCTGCGTCTGCGCGCCATCGTTGTGCGTAAAGGTGCGAGCAATGACCTGGTCAAGCGCGCCAGCCTGCTGCGCCGCGACTCGGTGCACGGCAAGTTCGATGGCACCATCACCATCGACGAAGAAAACAGCACCCTGACCGCCAATGGCAACCTGATTCAGGTGATTTACGCCAAGTCGCCAGCTGAGGTGGATTACACCCAGTACGGCATCAAGAACGCACTGCTGGTGGATAACACTGGTGTATGGCGTGACGCCGACGGCCTGGGCCAGCACCTGGCCTGCCCGGGTGTTGATCGCGTGGTGCTGACCGCGCCGGGCAAAGGCGCGCTGAAGAACATCGTGCACGGCATCAACCACGGTGAAATCACTGCTGACGACAAGATCATCTCGGCTGCTTCCTGCACCACTAACGCCATCGTGCCGGTGCTGAAGGCGATCAATGATCAGTACGGCATCGTCAACGGCCACGTTGAAACCGTTCACTCGTACACCAACGACCAGAACCTGATCGACAACTTCCACAAGGGCGACCGCCGTGGTCGCAGCGCGCCGCTGAACATGGTCATCACCGAAACCGGTGCCGCCACTGCTGCCGCTAAAGCGCTGCCGATACTGAAAGGCAAGCTGACTGGTAATGCCATTCGCGTACCGACGCCGAACGTGTCGATGGCCATTCTCAACCTCAACCTTGAGAAAGCCACCACCCGTGAAGAAGTCAACGAGTACCTGCGCCAGATGGCCATGCACTCGGACCTGCAGAAGCAGATCGACTTCGTGCAGTCGCAGGAAGTGGTGTCGACTGACTTCGTCGGTTCGCGTCACGCCGGTGTGGTCGATGCTGAAGCCACCATCTGCAATGACAACCGTGTTGTGCTGTATGTGTGGTACGACAACGAGTTTGGTTACAGCTGCCAGGTGATTCGCGTGATGGAAGACATGGCTGGGGTCAACCCGCCAGCTTTCCCGCGCTAAGCGCGAATAAGCCATAAAAAACGGGAGCTTCGGCTCCCGTTTTTTATGGGTCGGACGAGTCAGTCGGCGAGCAGGCTGCTGCGTAATTTATCTGACAGGCCATTGGGTGCCAGCCAGATACCCAGGTACGCCTTGGCCAGCTCTGGATCCTGGTTCGTGTAGTCGGCTTGGCCATTCACCTCTAGCGTCAGGCCGCGCTCAGTGTTGAAGTTCAGGGCGTAGCGGTCGCCAGGGCGAATGTCACGAAAGGTCGCGTGCAGCGCATCGATATCTGGGCGCAGACGCTGCAGTGTGGCAGCGTCGTGCTGGCGCTCAAGCGTGACCCAGGCTGCTTTGATCACGTCTTGGCTGTCGATGTCGCGGAAGTAATAAAGCTCCAAACGTTGCGTCAATGACTGGCTGACTGCCTGGTTGGCGCTGGCATTTTGCGGGGCATAGAACGCGGCGGCGTACACGTCGATCCACAGGTAGGTCAGTACGCTCTGGTTTTTCCGCTCAAGGTTGCTCTGCTCAAACTCGTGGGTCGTCGGGAAGTTAGCCTCTTGCAGTCGCTCGCGGTTGCTGGCGAGCAACTCACCACTTAGAGCTAGCAGGCAAATGAGAATCAGTGGCAGGCGCATAGGTGGCGTCTCGTTAGGCGACTGATCGTTATGTGGGCTGCTGGCATTTAGCGTCAAGCCGTCATCTGTTGCCTTCTGTTACGTTAAACCAGATAAAAGCAAGCGCTTGGGTGGTCAGTGGCTGAGCGCGCGACTTATAATCGGCCAGATTTTTTCTCGCGACCGACATCTTGTACAGCGCCTTACCTGTTTTGGCGTTGCGCCGCATTTTTCTGCGGTGATGTCGTCCGTATTCTAAAAAAGCTTATAAATCAGTGGTTAGGCAAACCTATGATCAAGATAAAAAATGGGCTTGATTTGCCCATAACTGGCGTGCCGACGCAGCGCATTGAGGCTGCAAGGCCTGTGCGTAGCGTCGCTGTCATAGGCTTCGATTATCACGGTATGAAACCTTCGATGGAGGTTCAGGTCGGTGATCGGGTCAAGCTTGGCCAGGTACTGTTCTCGGACAAGAAGTCGCCAGGCGTGCAGTACACCGCACCTGCCGCAGGGGTGATCAGCGCGATCCACCGTGGCGAAAAGCGTGTGCTGCAGTCTGTGGTAATCGATGTCGAAGGCGATGAGCAAATTACCTTTGATCAGATCGCAGTGGACCAGCTGGCGACTGTCGGCGACGCGAAAGTGCGTGAGGTCCTGCAGCAGTCGGGTCTATGGACTGCGCTGCGCGCCCGCCCGTTTAGCAAGGTGCCGGCAGCAGACGCGCAGCCCAGCTCGATTTTCGTGACGGCCATTGATACGCACCCGCTGGCAGCCGATCCGGCTGTAGTGATTGCCGAGTACGCCGCCGACTTCCAGAACGGTCTGCAGGTGCTGAGCAATCTGGCCAAGGTGTTCCTGTGCAAGGCCGAGGGCGCATCGCTGCCCGGCGAGCAATTAAGCAAGGTGCAGACTCAGGCGTTTGCCGGTCCTCACCCTGCAGGCTTGCCAGGCACGCATATTCACTTCCTCGATCCGGTCAACGCCACCAAGAGCGTTTGGTCGATCAACTATCAGGACGTGATCGCCGTCGGCAAGCTGTTCACCACGGGCCAACTGTGGACCGAGCGCGTTGTGGCGCTGGCCGGCCCGGTGGTCGAGAAGCCGCGACTGGTGCGTACCCGCCTGGGTGCCAGCCTGAGCGAGCTGACTGCCGGTGAGCTGCAGCCTGGCTTCCACCGGGTTATTTCCGGCTCGGTACTGGGTGGCCGTACTGCGCAGGGCGCTTTTGCCTTCCTCGGTCGCTATCACCTGCAGGTGTCCTGCCTGACTGAAGGTAACGAGCGTGAGCTGATGCATTACCTGCGTGCAGGGGTGAACAAGCATTCGGTGATGAACATCTTCGTTTCCAAACTGATGGCAGCGAAGAAGTTTGCCTTCTCCACCTCGACCAATGGCAGCCCGCGCGCCATGGTGCCGGTGGGCAACTACGAAGCCGTGATGCCGCTGGATATTCTGCCGACACAACTGCTGCGCTACCTGATCGTTGGTGACACCGAGATGGCTCAGAAACTGGGCTGCCTGGAACTCGACGAAGAAGACCTGGCGCTGTGCACCTATGTGTGTGCTGGCAAGTATGAATACGGCCCGATCCTGCGCGACAACCTCGCGCGCATCGAGAAGGAAGGTTAAGTCATGGGTATCCGTGCATTCCTCGATAAAATCGAGCACAACTTTGAAAAAGGCGGCAAGTACGAGAACTGGTATGCCCTCTATGAGGCTGTCGACACGTTCTTTTACCGCCCCGGTAGCGTAACCAAGACCACCGCTCACGTGCGTGACGGCATCGACCTAAAGCGCATGATGATCACGGTGTGGATGTGTACCTTCCCGATGATGTTTTTCGGGATGTGGAACACCGGTTACCAGGCCAACCTGATCTTCGCGAACAGCCCTGAGCTGCTGGCCGCTCAAGAAGGCTGGCGCTTCGCGCTGATCGGCTCGCTGGCCG
>JAWWDH010000224.1:0-5940 GCA_033720015.1 Pseudomonas sp. | reverse complement strand
GTCAACAACGGCGGCAGAGCGCCCAGATCGGGCAGCGTGGCGGGTAACGGGCGGGCTTCGATACGCATGAGGATTCCGGTACAGACAAAAAGCAGGGCATACACAGGCGTTTAAGTGGCACGCCTAGAGCCGTAGGATGGGTCGGGCCGCGCAGGTTGAGCCTGCGATACCCATCATTAGCGGAACTTGATGGGTATCGCTGCGCTCAATCCATCCTACAAAGGCAAGATTTAGCGTTCACCAATCAGCCACTCAATAGGCAGCTCATGCTGGCCGCGCTCATCAGTGACGAACAGTTCGCCGTCGCTGATCATTACGCTCCAGTTCAAGGAGCGTGGCATATCCAGGGCCAGATTGGCCAACGCGTCCTGATCCAGCGCTACCACGTTGATGTTTTTCAGGGTACGCACCGGGTCCAGCTCCTTGGTCTGCCAAACACGCAGGTTGCCGTAAGCCACCAGGCTGAATTTTTCGGTACGGCGCGAGCACCAGGTCATGCGTTCGCTGTCCGGCTGGCCGACTTCGATCCAATGCAGCACGCGGTCATCCAGGCTCTTTTCCCACAACGCGGGCTCGTCTACATCCGACAGACCGCGACCGAACGCCAAGTGCTCGTGATAGAACAAGGCGTAGCCAACCAAACGGGCGGCTAACCGCGTTTCGGTTTCCGACGGATGCTTGGCGACGGTGAAACGCAGGTTTTCATAGACGCTACGGTCCATGTCGGTGAGGTTCAGCTCGATTTTGTAGGTCGTAGACGGCAGGGCCATGGAGGGGCTTCTTGACTGGGTGAAAAGAGCGCAAGTCTAACCCGAAACGCCCCTCGCCGGACCGCCCCGCCGACTCAACAGCGTATTTGCTGCTCGCTGCCGCTCTCAGGGTCGCGGTAATCGATAATTGCCTGGCAGGTGCTCAGGTCGACATACAGCCGGCAATAATGCTCGCCATGGCGCCAGGCCATGGCCACGCTGCTTTCACTGGACTGGTTCAATTCAAAACGCCCAGCAAACGCCGGATGGCTATTGCGCAAGCGCATCAGCGCTAACAGGCGCTGCACCAGCGGCTGCCGCAGCGCCTGCTCGGCCTCGTCCACCGTGTAATAGCGCCGATTGACATCACGCGCCTCACCGGTCGCGGCACACAGCTCAAAATCATTACAGCCGGCCAGCAAGCCGACGTAGTAAACCTGCGGAATCCCCGGAGTGAAGAACTGGATGGCACGCGCGGCAATGTAGGCTTCGTCATTGCGCAGCAGCGCTTCGTAGAAAGTACAGGTGAGCTGATAAATCGCACCAACGCTGTGCACGCTGACCGCCGAACGGCGCATGATCGGGTCCGCACTACGGGTCGAGACTTCATCGACCAGAAAACGAATTTCTGCTTCCGGCAGCATGCTTTCCACATCCGGAATACAAATGCCGTCATGGGTATCGAGCACGGTAATCTGGTTACGCGGGCACATGCGCAGCCACTGCTTCAGGTAACGGCTTTGGCCGCTCAGAAAGGCATGCAGCACCAGCGGCGGCAGGGCGAACGCATAGGGCCGCATATGCCGACGCGAGATGGCGTACTGGTAGCTGATGTGGTCGTGAACCTCGGGCAGCATCTCGGCAGCGTACTTCTCACCGGTCTCGCGGAACCAGTCGAGGATGCGATAAACGTCCGGCTCGACCAGAAAGCAGCTGCTGCCAATCTTCTTGGTGGTGTAACCAAAGGCATCCAGACGGAACAGCTTGACCCCGCGCGCGGCGAGAAAGGCCATGTACCGCTCCATCAGCTGATAGGTCAGCGGGGAGTCATAGTTGAGGTCAATCTGCCGCTCGGTAAAGGTGCACCACACCCGGCACGTCTGACCATTGGCCAGCTGCACATCGCGAAACGGCTCCTTCTCCTTGCGGATATGAATCTTGCCCAGATCTTCCAGGCTGATCTCACCCAGCGTATCGACTTGCACGAACAGGTCGGCATAAGCCGAGTCCTGGCCATGGGCAACAAAATCGAGAAACTCCGGCGATTCATCGGCAATGTGGCTGATCACCAGATCGACACACAGATCAAAGCGCGTCGAGATGCGCTCGACATCCGCCCAGTCACCGTAGCGCGGATCGACCTGCATATGGGTTAAGGGTGAAAAGCCGCCATCGGCATTCGAGGGGTACATGGGCAACAAATGCACGCCAGCGACAGCATCAGCCAGGTGCCGATCCAGTAACGTGTAGAGGCTACTCAGGTTGCCACCCAGACGATCTGGATAGGTGATCAACTGAACCGCGTTGCGCAATGCCATGCCCACTCCTTATTCGCCGGTACAACGACCTACCGCTTAGCAGGGCTGCATTGACCTTAGCGAGACATGTTGGTCATGGCCAGCGAGAAGCCGCTCTCGACATACCCTGTGCATATTTCCCCTGCAACCACACAATCGCATAGGCTTAGCCATGCTTTTTTGCCCTGGAACCGTCATGAGCCCGAACAAACCCTTAGCTGGCCTGAAAGTCATTGAGCTTGGCACCCTGATCGCAGGCCCTTTTGCCTCACGCATCTGCGCTGAGTTCGGCGCGGAGGTGATCAAGGTTGAATCACCGGATGGCGGCGACCCGCTGCGCAAGTGGCGCAAGCTGTATGAGGGCACCTCCCTGTGGTGGTTTGTGCAGGCGCGCAACAAGCAGTCGATCACCCTTAACCTCAAGCACGAGGCCGGCAGGGAGGTGCTGAAAAAGCTGCTCAGCGAGGCCGATATCCTCATCGAGAACTTCCGCCCCGGGGTGCTGGAGAAACTCGGCCTGGGCTGGGACGTGCTACACGCACTGAATCCCAAGCTGGTGATGGTGCGCCTATCCGGATTCGGCCAGAGCGGGCCGATGAAGGACCAGCCGGGTTTCGGCGCGGTGGGCGAGTCCATGGGTGGCCTGCGTTACATCACCGGCTTTGAGGATCGCCCACCGGTGCGCACCGGCATCTCGATTGGCGACTCGATTGCCGCGCTGTGGGGCGTGATTGGCGCGCTGATGGCGCTGCGTCACCGCGAAGTAAATGGCGGCCAGGGGCAGGTGGTCGATGTGGCGTTGTATGAGGCAATCTTCGCCATGATGGAGTCGATGATCCCGGAGTTCGACGTGTTTGGGTTTATCCGCGAGCGCACTGGCAACATCATGCCCGGCATCACACCCTCCTCGATCCACACCAGCAGCGACGGTAAGCACATCCAGATCGGCGCCAACGGCGATGCGATTTTCAAACGCTTTATGCAGGCCATCGGCCGTGACGATCTCGCCGAAGCGCCTGACCTGGCTAGCAATGACGGCCGTGATGCACGCCGCGATGAGCTATACGGGGTGATCGACCGCTGGGTCGGCGCATTGCCGCTGGAGCAGGTACTGGCCACGCTGAACCAAGCCGAAGTGCCGGCCAGCAGGATCTTCAGCGCCGAGGACATGCTCCACGACCCGCAATTTCTCGCCCGCGAGATGCTCCTGTCGGCCAAGCTGCCAGACGGCAAAGCCTTCAAGATGCCTGGCATCGTGCCCAAGTTGTCCGAAACCCCTGGCGGCGTGGAGTGGGTCGGCCCGGAATTGGGCGAGCACAACCAGGCAGTACTCAATGCTCTCGGTTACAGCAACATGCAGATCGCCGAACTGAAAGCCCTCGGAGCCATTTGACCTCGTGCTGCTCTCCGACCCGCGCAACAGCCCTGCGCACAACCTGGTCACCGAATTGCGAGACTACCCCGAGTGGCATCTGGGCCGCAGCCGCTATGGCGTGTGGATACTCCCCGTGCAGTGCCCCATCCTGCTCGCCCGCATCGCCGATATTCAGCAGCAGCTGACAGACGTGCTGCACCCGCCAGGTCGGCGTCAGGCGCATATCACCCTGTTTGTTTGCGGCTTTGCCAGTGGCCTGCAGCGGCGTGACGATGATTTCAGCAAGCAGCAGTTACAACGGCAGCTCAAGGCGTTTGGCCGGCAACCTCGGCAAGCCTTGAGCTTGGCGATTGGCCAGCCGGATAGCTTTGCCAGTGCTGCCTTTCTCCCGGTCAACGACCCATCAGGCCAGCTACTGGCCTGGCGCGAATGCCTCGCCGAGCATACCGATGAAGTGCGCCAAAGCCCCTATCACGCTCACATCACCCTGGGCCTGTATCGACGCAGCGTTGACGCCGCGTTGATTCGCCAGCGACTGGATGAGCTGAGAGAACCCAGCCCACGCCAGCTCAGCGTTAATACCGTGCAGTACGGCCACTACCGGGCGCGCCAGCTCTTCAGCCCGTTGCGCATCCAGCACACCCTGCGCCTCGGCAGTCGCCCGAAAATCTAAAGCGCATAAAAAAGCCGGCTCCATTGCGGGAGCCGGCTTGTTCAAGCAACGCCAGGCTTACAGCGGCTTGCCGCGATTGCCGTGCTGCGCCACGAAGCCCTGAACCGCTTTCAGGTCATTGGCCAGCACGGTGCAGCGCTCTTCGCGCTCGAACAGGTCGGCCAAGTGCGGCGGCAACGCCGGGGCGGCACCAATGCCGGCTTTCTCAACCGCTTCCGGAAACTTAACCGGGTGGGCGGTGCCGAGAATGACCATCGGCGTGGCCAGGCTGCGGCGGCAATCGCGCGCGGCTTTAACCCCGATCGCGGTATGCGGGTCGAGCAACTCGCCGCACTCGGCATACACCGCGGCGATGGTGGCGCAGGTTTCTTCGTCGTTTACCGCCAAAGAATCAAACAGCTTGCGCGCCTCGGTCCAACGATCATCCGCCACGCTGAAGGCGCCAGTCTGCTTGAAGCTGGCCATCAACTCGGCCACGGCCGCGCCATTGCGACCGTGCAGGTCGAACAGCAAGCGCTCAAAGTTCGACGAGACCATGATGTCCATAGACGGCGACAAGGTCGGATGCAGCGCGTCTTTGGCGTACTGATTACCGCTCATAAAGCGGTGCAGGATGTCGTTGCGGTTGGTGGCGACGATCAGCTGGCTGATCGGCAGCCCCATGTTGCGCGCCAGGTAGCCGGCGAAAATATCGCCGAAGTTGCCGGTGGGCACCGAGAAGGCGATGGAGCGCGCCGGACCACCCAGCTGCAGAGCAGCATGGAAGTAGTAGACGATCTGGGCCATGATCCGCGCCCAGTTGATCGAGTTAACTGCAACTAAACGGGTGCCTTTGAGGAAGCCCTGATCAGCAAAGCTGTCCTTGACCATCTCCTGGCAGTCATCGAAGTTGCCTTCGATGGCGATGTTATGGATGTTGTCACCGAAGATGGTGGTCATCTGCCGGCGCTGCACCTCGGACACGCGGTTGTGCGGGTGCATGATGAAGATATCGACGTTATCGCAGGCCTTGCAGCCTTCGATGGCGGCCGAGCCGGTGTCGCCACTGGTGGCACCCATGATCACCACACGCTCGTTGCGCTTGGCCAGCACGTAGTCGAGCAGGCGGCCGAGCAGCTGCAGGGCGAAGTCCTTAAAGGCCAGGGTCGGGCCGTGGAACAGTTCCAGCACCCACTCGTTGCCATTCAGCTGACGCAGCGGTGCAACGGCGTTATGGGCGAACACACCGTAGGTCTCTTCGAGAATTTTTTTGAAGTCGGCATCCGGAATGCTGCCAGTGACGAACGGGCGCATCACGCGGAAGGCCAGCTCGTGATACGGCAGACCAGCCCAGGAGGCGATTTCTTCCTGGGTGAAGCGCGGCAGGTTTTCCGGCAAATACAGGCCGCCATCACTGGCCAGACCAGCCAGCAGCACGTCTTCGAAATTCAGGGCCGGTGCCTGGCCACGGGTACTGATATAGCGCATAGGGACAAACCTTCGGTTGAATCTTTAAGGGCCGCAGCTGCGGGCTGCAACTGCGGCCAGAGGCGAATTAGCTCAACTGCTCGACACGGATACGCACAACACTGCCGACCACATCGTCCAGCGCCTCAAGAGCACTGATCGCCTCATTGATCTGCGCTT
>JAWWDH010000223.1:0-5945 GCA_033720015.1 Pseudomonas sp. | reverse complement strand
TCTTACCTTTTGGCACGTTGGTTTTTTTTTCGGGGGGGCCCCTTTTTTTTCTTTACCGGGTTCACATCCGTTCTGTTTTTTTAAAAAAACAACGACCGTATCCTGCCCAATCTACTGGGCATCATGCTGATTGTGACCTTGTCGTCGGGGGGGTTGGCCAGTCTGGTGATGGGCCTGATGTTTGAGGAGTCTTTCGCTTACCGGGTACTGGTACTGGCTAACTTCGTCACGCTGTGCAACCTGTGGCTGGTGATCATTTTCCTGTCTGGGATGAAGGCCTACAACCGGATTATTGTGGTCATGCTGGTTGGCTATTCACTGATGGTGATGTGCGCGTTTTTGCTGCGTTTTTTGCACATGAGCGGGCTGTTGCTGGCGCTGTTGATTGGTCATGCCAGCCTGCTGTTTATGTTTCTGTTCGATATTTTGCGTGAGTATCCGGCGAAGCAACTGATCGCCTTCGACTTTCTGAAGCGCCGTCAGATCTTTATCAGCCTGCTAATTACCGGCTTTTGCTACAACCTGGGTATCTGGATCGATAAATTCATTTTCTGGTTCAGCCCGCACACTTCGAGTCAGGTCATCGGCCCGTTGCGTGCATCGATGCTTTATGACTTGCCGATCTTCCTCGCTTACTTGGCCATCATCCCTGGCATGGCGGTTTTTTTGGTGCGTATCGAAACCGACTTTGCGGAATGGTATGAGCGTTTGTTTTCGGCGATTCGTGGCGGGCAAACGCTACAGCACATCGGCGTGCTCAAAGAGCAGATGATTCTCGCTATCCGCCAAGGCCTGTTGGAAATATGCAAGGTGCAGGGGCTGACGGTGGTGCTGCTGTTTCTCTTGGCGCCGAAGATGCTTGAGTGGCTGGGTATATCGGCCTACTACCTGCAGCTTTTCTATGTGGACCTGATTGGGGTAAGCATTCAGGTGGTATTTATGGCGTTGCTGAATGTGTTCTTTTACCTCGACAAACGGGCCATCGTGCTGCAGTTGTGCGTGTTATTCGTTGTGCTCAATGCCGCTCTCACGCTGCTCAGCCTGTACATGGGGCCAACCTTCTATGGCTACGGCTTCACCCTGTCGCTGCTGGCGTGCGTGCTGCTCGGGTTGATGCGTCTTTCCAGCTCACTGGAAGATTTGGAGTACGAAACATTTATGCTGAGTCGTTAACCCGATGACGCATAAGCCACTGCGGAATCCGCCGCTCCAGGTAGTAGCCCGGCTTGCCCAGGCTGCCTTCGACAAAACCGACATGGCCGCCGTGGGCGTGCAGTTCGAAGGTGGTGCTGGCTGACAGTTCATCGGCTTCAGGCAAGCTGTGCGGAAACACGAAAGGATCGTCAACGGCCTGGATGATCAACGTTGGTGTTTCGATCTGGCCGAGGAAGTAGCGGCTGGAGGCGCGGCGGTAGTAGTCCTCAGCATCGGCATAGCCATGCAACGGCGCAGTGATGCGGCCGTCGAAATCCCAGAAGGTGCGCATGTTGTCCAGCGGGCCGAGCTTCTCCAGCGTGGACAGGCGGTCGGCCATGCCTTGGTGGGCGAACAGGCGCTGTTTGTCCTTCACGTAGGCGACCATCTCGCGCATAAAGCGGCGCTGGTAAATCCTGGAAAAGCCCATGCCGATGCGGTCCGCGCATTGGTCCAGGCGAAACGGCACCGACACCGCTGTTGCGCCCTGCAATTGGCTGTCTGCGCCCGTTTCGCCGAGGTACTTGAGCAGCACATTGCCACCCAGCGAATAGCCCACCGCATACAGCGGCGCCATCGGTCGCTGCGCGCGCAGGTGGCGCACGGTTTCCGCCAGGTCCTCGCTGGCGCCAGAGTGGTAACCGCGTGGCAACAGGTTCGGCTCGCCGGAGCAGCCACGCCAGTTCAGTGCCACGCTGGCCCAGCCCTTAGCTGCTAGCGTTTGCTGCAAACCGAGGACATACAGCGAGTCGGATGAGCCGGTCAGGCCATGCAGCACCAGCACCACTGGAGTGTCAGCCTGATGCGGGCCGTGCCAGTCGAGGTCGAGAAAATCGCCGTCTTCCAGCCATAAGCGTTCACGTGTGCGCTCAAGCTTCGCCGGCTGTCTGCACATCGGGTTCCACAGTGTTTGCAGGTGCGGGCCGGGCAGCCACCAAGCGGGTTTGAAGGGCGTATTCATGGTCGGTGGCGTCATCAAGAAGGCGCTCAGGCTAGAGGCTGAGGCGCTGAAACGGAAGCGCTATGCGCCGGGCGAATGGTCGAGCCTAGCTTGCCTGGGGCGGCATGATGCGACGCCCCGGGCGTTCTGCTTAAGTTGCAGCCGTGCGTTGCCAGAGTGCGTAATACACCTGGCCGGCTTTCTGTTCGCGGTGCAGGCGCCAGTTGCCGGGCATGCCGAGGCTGGAGGGCGAGTTCTCGCTTTCCGTGTAGACCCAGGCATCGGCGGCCAGCCAGCCGTTTTGTTCCAGCAGGTTGCAGGCCGGGAGCAGCAGGTCCTGGTTGAACGGTGGGTCGAGAAACACCAAATCAAAAGGCGTAGCGACTGGGTTTTGCAGGTAAGCCAGCGCGTTGGTTTGCTGCAGTTGGCCGTTGTCGCACTGCAGGGTCAGCAGGTGGCTGCGCAGGCTGCTGATGGCCGCCGGATTAAGGTCCAGGGCCAGGGCGCTGCCGGCACCACGCGACAGCGCTTCGAGAAACAGCGCACCGCTGCCGGCAAACAGGTCGAGCACCTTGGCCCCTTCGACATAGGGCGCCAGCCAGTTGAACAAGGTCTCGCGCACGCGGTTCGGCGTTGGCCGCAGGCCCGCGGCCATCGGGAAGTTGAATTGGCGCGAGCGCCATTGCCCGCCGATGATGCGCAGCTGGCCATCGCCACTGTGGGCGGGGTTGGCTTTGGGCGGCTTGGGTCGCTTGCTCATCAATGCTCCGGGATTGCAGAAGGTTGCTCGGCGGGTTTGTCGGTCGGGGCGGGCAGTTCTTTCTGCTCCACGGTCGGGCCGGCGGTGACGATGACCAGAGCCTCGGCATCCAGGTGTTTGGCCATGGCTGCTTTGACCTGCTCGACGGTCAATGCCTGCACGTCACGCATAAAATCTTCCAAGTAGCTCAGCGGCAGGTCGTAGAAACCCATGGAGCCTAACTGGCCGACGATGGCTGCGTTACTGGCGGTGGACAACGGGAAGCTACCGGCCAGTTCGCGCTTGGCGTTGTTCAGCTCGTCGGCAGTCGGGCCGTTGGCGATAAACTCGGCCAGCATGCTTTTCACCAGTTGCAGGGTGCCGTCACTGAGTTCGGCTCGGGTTTGCAGGTTGATCATAAACGGCCCCCGCGCCTGCATGGCGCTGAAACCGGAGTAAACGCCATAGGTCAGGCCACGCTTCTCGCGCACCTCGGTCATCAGGCGGGTGCCGAAGCCACCGCCGCCGAAAATCTGGTTGCCCAGGTACAGGGCGGCATAGTCCGGGTCACGGCGATCAATGCCGAGCTGGGCAATCATCAGGTGGGTCTGGTTCGACGGGAACTCGATATGCTGCAGGCCGGCTTGCGGTGTTTCGGGCTGAGCGATACGCGGTAGCGCCGGACCTTTTGGCAGTGCGGCGGACACCTCGCTGGCCAGGGCCTCGGCCTCGCTGCGCGAGAGGTCACCGACCAGGGCGATGATCGCGTTGTTCGCCGTGTAGGCTTTGGCATGGAAGGCTTGCAGCTGCTCACGACTGATGGTCGGGATTGACTCGGCATTGCCGTCGCTTGGGTGCGCGTAAGGATGGCTGCCGTACAACCGCTCGAACAGCGCCAGGCTGGCCAGTTTGCCGGGGTTCTGCTTCTGGTATTCGAAGCCGGCCAGCAGCTGGTTCTTGATCCGCGTCAGGGCATCCTCAGGGAAGGTCGGCTGGCCAATCACCTGATTGAACAGCTGCATGGCCGGTTCGCGTTTGTCCGCAGCACTGAGGCTGCGCAGGCTGGCGATGGCCATGTCGCGAAACGCGCCGTTGCCGAAGTTGGCCCCTAGGTTCTCAAAGCCAGCGGCAATCGCGCCGACATCTTTGCCCGGTACACCTTCATTGAGCATAGCGTTGGTCAGCATGGCCAAGCCGGCGACGCCGTCGTCGTGGCTGCTGCCGGCGGCAAACGTCAGCTGCAGGTCGAACATCGGCAGCTCACGGGCTTCGACGAACAGCACCTTGGCGCCTTCAGCGGTTTGCCAGGTCTGGATAGCCAGGTCGCGGCGGCTCGGCGCTTGATCGCCAAGCGCGGCGAGGGACTCGATGCTGTGCGATTCGGCGGCCGGCACAGGGGCCTGGGCTTGGCTGTTATCTGCGCGGTTGACCACCAGGGCCAGCAGCGCCAGCAATATCAGTAGCGCCAGGCCGAGCAGGCCGTAACGTAGGCCGTTGCGCTCACTCATTGCCCTTCTCCTCAGGTAAAACATGGGCGACGCTTAGGCGGTCGCGGGTAAAGAAGGTGCTGGCGGCTTGTTGAATGTCCGCTGGGGTCACGGCCTCCAGTTCAGCCAGCTCCTGATCGATCAGCTTCCAGGACAGGCCGACGGTTTCCAGTTGGCCGATGGCGGTGGCCTGGCTGGTGATCGAGTCGCGCTCGTAGACCAGGCCGGCGATCACTTGCGCGCGCACGCGGGCCAGTTCTTCGGCGCTCGGCGGGTTGTTCTGCAGGTCGTGCAGCTCGCGCCACAGGCCGGCTTCGACCTGTTTCAGGGTTTTGCCGGTCTGTACGTTGGGCGTGGCCGAGAGGATAAACAGGCTGTCGCCGCGGGAGAAACCGTCGTACCAAGCCGAGGCCCCGGAAACCAGCTCCTCGCCACGCTCCAGGCGCGTCGGCAGGCGGGCACTGTAACCACCATCGAGCAGCGCGGCGGCCAGGCGTAGGGCGTGCACTTGGCGCGGCTGTTCAGCGGTGGCCAGGCCGGGCACGTTGAAGCCCATCATCAGGCTCGGCAGCTGGGTTTTCAGGTGCAGGGTGAGGCGTCGCTCGCCGGGAGCCGCCAGCTCACGCGGCGCTTTGGTGGTGGGTACCGTGCGCTTGGGGATGGCGCCGAAATAACGTTCGGCGAGGGTCTTCACTTCGCTGGCGCTGACGTCGCCGACCACCACCAGGGTGGCGTTGTTCGGCGCGTACCAGGCCTCGTACCAGGCGCGAAGTTCCTCGACTGTCATGCGTTCAAGGTCGGCCATCCAGCCGATGGTCGGCGTGTGGTAGCCGCTGGCGGGGTAGGCCATGGCCTTGAAACGCTCGTAGGCCAGGCTCGACGGCTTATCGTCGGTGCGCAGGCGGCGCTCCTCCTTGATCACCTCGATCTCTTTGGCGAACTCATCGGCCGGCAGCTTGAGGCTGGCCAGGCGGTCGGCCTCCAACTCCAGAGCGATGGCCAGGCGGTCGCGGGCCAGTACTTGGTAATAAGCGGTGTAGTCGTCGCTGGTGAAGGCGTTTTCCTCTGCGCCCAGCTCGCGCAGGATGCGCGAGGCGTCGCCAGGCCCAAGCTTGCGGCTGCCCTTGAACATCATGTGTTCGAGGGCGTGGGACAGGCCGGTCTGGCCCGGCGTCTCGTAGCTGGAACCGACTTTGTACCAGAGCTGGGATACCACCACCGGGGCGCGATGGTCTTCGCGCACGATGACCTTGAGGCCGTTATCCAGGCTGAATTCGTGAGTCGGCTGCGGCGCGGCGGCAAATGCCAGCAGCGGTGTACAGAGCACACTGAGCAATAAAGTTGCAGTGCGTTGAGCAATCATAGGCATAGATTTTCGACCTGTCGGACGGGCCCGCTTGGATTTAGCGTCAGCGGGCGCGGAGGTGCTAGGATACGCATCCGTTTTACTGGCGACCACGCCTGCTAAGGCATCTGATTGTTACTGCGTGCACTCTTCAGCTTTTTACTGTTGCGTGAGTAATGCTTTTCAGAGCCTTTGCCCCGCGCGTCGCACCTTTGAGATAGCCGTCCTCCATGTTTGGTT
>JAWWDH010000222.1:0-5950 GCA_033720015.1 Pseudomonas sp. | reverse complement strand
CGGGTAAAGAACAACTGGGCGCCACCGGTAAAGATCAGCGAGCTGGCCATCAGGTACGTAACCGTTACCAGAAACTGCCTCACGGTGCTGTCTGGAACTACCACCCCCAGACTGATCACCCCGATCAACATCACGCTGATGATCGACAACACCCAGGGCCCGGAACTGATCAGGCCTGCGTATAAGTAGGCTCGCAGCGTTGCGGAGTAGGAGTCGCGAGAGAGAATTTTGCGCAGTTCAAAGCCAATACCCGCCATATCAAACAGCCTCCATGGCTTCGCGGTACAGGGTGCGATAGCGCTCTAGCATAAGTGTTTCGGTATAGAACCGGTTAACCCGCTCCAACCCAACCGCCTGGGCAGCATGCCAGCGTTGCGGATTATTCAGCAGGTCGACAATGGCGCGGGCAGTCGCCTGCGGGTCGGCGATGGCCACTACCTCGCCGGCCAGGCCGAGCTCACTGTCTTCACCGGGCGCCCCTTCGATTAGCTCACGACATGAGCCTACGTCACTGGTGACAACGGGCGTGCCAGCAGCCCAGGCTTCAAGAATAACGAGCGGTTGAGCCTCACTGATCGACGTCAGCACCATCATACCCAGCGTAGGCAGCAGCTCGTGGATCTGGCGAAAACCGAGAAACTTGACCTTGTCTTGCAAGCCCAGGCTAAGCACCAGGTTGTGACACTCCTGCGCATACTCAGGGTCTTCCTCCTCCGGCCCGACGACCCACGCTTCAGCCTCTGGAATCGCGCTAACCACGCCACGCATGGCGCGAATAAATGTTTTAACGTCCTTGATCGGCACCACTCGACCAATTAACCCAACGACCTTGGGAATACCCTCAGGACGCAGCTGCATAGCATTCTTCCAGGCATCCATGGAGATGCCGTTGGGTATCACCCGTGTGCGGGCTGGGTCGGCGCCATCGGTAATCTGTTGTTTCTGATTACCACCATATAGGGCAATGATCGGGTCCGCTGAGCGATAGGCCAGCAAGCCGATTCGCTCAAAAAAACGGATCCACAGGCGACGAATATAATTGACCTCATCGTCCAGGCCGGTGCGCAGCATTTCATCCGGGCTTTCGGAAATCCAGCTGGCTTGGGCCAGGTCAATCTTGCGCTCCTTGGTATAAATACCGTGCTCACTGATGACGTAAGAGCACTTCCAGCGATGCTGCAGAATGCTGCCCAGCAGGCCCGCATAACCGGTGGAAATCGCATGCAGCACTCGCGCTCTGGGCAAGCGACGAGCAGCTTCGGCCAGCATCACCAGTGGCGCCTGCATGGTGCGCAGTGTCCAGAAATAGTTAACAAACGAAGGGTCGCTGCAATGGCGCATATAACCTTCGGTGATGGCCTCCCAATTCGCACGACTGTGCAGCACATCGTCCAGGCTCATGACACCATTCGCCAGGTTTTCCAGCATCGCCTGACCCTGTTCGAGGCTTGGGGTATCCGGGTGATGCAAAAAGGCGTGCATGTCACGCATCAGCTTGCGCGGCCCCTCGCGCTTGGCGGCCACCACAGCATCACCGGGCCTCCAGGCATTCTCGAGAAAATGCTCTTCTATATGCACCACGTTGGCTGGAATGGCGTATTGCCGCTTGCCATAGGCCTCACTCTGGCCACCAATGAAAAACACCGAGAACGTCAGCTCAGGCAAACCGAGAATCAGCTGATTGACCCAGCTCGACACCCCACCGCGAACATACGGCCAGGTACCTTCCAGTAACAGGCAGACATCTGCAACAGGAGCCTCAGTAACAGGCGTTTTCATAACCAATATCTCGCCAGAGCTGCAAAAGGAGGGCGCTGCAGCATGTCGTCGGGGAGCTGTCGCAACTGCTCGGCAATCGCGAGGTAGTCGCCCCGCGAGAATTCGATCTCAGCCCGGAAAGGCAGTAATTTTTCCACATCGACCCCCGCTGCTTGAGCCTCTAACAAATGCTGCTCCGCGAGATCCAAGTCGCCCAACTCCATCGCGATGCGCCCAGCCAGTAGATGAATATCATCACCTGCACCCAACCCAAGAGCGCTCTCGACATGCTCTCGGGCCTGTAGGAGTACGTGCTCAAGCACACTACCCTGGGCCAAGCCGAGATACGCCAGCTCCCAGTACCATCGCGCCAACGTGGCGTGTACAGCTGCTTTGTGCGTACCCGTGGCTTCATTGAGCTGCTGCAAAGACTGCTGAATGCGGTGATTGATCTCACTCTCTTGCTTGTCGAGCATCGAATAGGCCAGTAATCGCACGTCATCAGCCGGATCGCGCAGCGCCAACTTGAGGATCGGGATCGAGTCTTTATTGGGCATTCGGCGAGTAGCAAATAATGCCGTGACACGCTTCTGTGCGTTAGGCGCATGGAGCAATACATCTTGCAAGCCGCCGTCGTGGAACATCAATTCACGGTTACGCTCTTGAGGGCGAAACGGCAGGTCCGGCACCCCTATAGAATCCCAGACCTGTTCTTTCTGCGAGCGCGGCATGTACAGCGCAGGAAAGACCGCAGCAGCGACTCCAACAGCGCCCAACACAGGCACAAAAAATGACAGGCTGAAGATAAACAGCGGGCTCCACGGTAGGGGATACTTATAACGACTAGGCAGTAACAACCACACCCCGGCCGTCAGCAGCATGCTGCTCATACCATGGGCAGAAACGAACAGAAGCGTAGCGGCCTCGATTGGCATTTCATCCAACAAAGCAGCCCAACTGCCTAACTC
The DNA here is from genome assembly GCA_033720015.1 of Pseudomonas sp. GTDB lineage: Bacteria > Pseudomonadota > Gammaproteobacteria > Pseudomonadales > Pseudomonadaceae > Aquipseudomonas. Next base: position 3,224 of record JAWWDH010000222.1, on the reverse strand, counting down.
GAAGACAACGGCGCCGCTAAACAGCCACTTGCTGATCATTTAACCCACACTCATTGAAAAGGAAGCGACGCAACGCTTCACGCTCTCGCCCAACACCGATGTTATAGCGGTGAGTGCGAACACCCAGGCTTTCCAGGGTATGGTCCAAGCCAAAACGCTCAGTCAGCATGCCGTGCAACCGCTGTAAGTAACCTTGTGCGCCCTCCGCACTGGTGAGCGGCAATAGCACCAATACAAACGGATTAGATTGATCGGCTGATTTAAGGTGCAAATCCAGACCGCGCTGGCTGCTTTCAATCAGGTTCAGCAGCTCTGCGCGATGAGCTGACTGACCGACTGCAAAACCCAACAAATAGCCGTCAAGGTCATGCTGCTGGGCATCATGCAGGCAACGCTTGAGGTTTTGGCTAAATATCTGGGCATCGCTGTCATCGAGTTGGAGCGCTTGCGGATCACTCAGTAACAAGTCGGCAACGTGCCCAGCGAGAATCGCCAACAAACTTAATATCCGGTCGTTAAAAGAGAAAAATGGCATCTGCTCGACAACCAGCACAGCCAAGATGCGACCTTCCGTATCAATCAACGGGATACAAACCTGGTACTGCGAGTGTTCACGGCTCTCGCCACGCTCCAGTAAGTCCTCGCGCACACTGACCAACTCGCCGCGCTTGAGGCACATTCGCACCAGCAAATCGTCGGCCTGCATTGGCTTGCAAACGCCCAAGGTGTGCAGTGGTTGCAACTCGATCTGCTCATCAGGCGTGACACGGTAAAGGCCCGCCACTCGAAACGAGCCATATTGCGACAGCAAGTTCATGATGGCTTCGGCTAAGGTGGCCAAGGCATCGTCGCCATGGGGCAAGGCGCGCAATTGACTGCGCAAGCCCAGTAGTGAGCTGCGCAGGCTGCGATCATTACCCGCCACCCGCTGCTCAAGACGGTCGTGAGAGATCCGCAGAATGTAGTGCGTACGCGTGAAGGCATCCAGGCGTAACTGCCGATAATCGTTGGCCATATCTAGGCGCTCCAGACGACGCTCCCAGATATCGCGGAACTCCCCCACCAACATACCGCTAACCAAGACCCCGACAATAAACGACTCGGGGATATCTTGATAAACCGCATAACCGCCAGCACGATAGGCGAATAATGCCAGCACGACTAAAACGGCACTGACCAGACCATGCACAAAGCCGTAGCGCATACCCAGCAGCAAGGGCGCCAGCACCAACCAGGGGAAGGTGTTGTGGACAAGCAACGGGTCTTGGGGCGATAGCCAATAGCCCAGTCCCAGGCCGAGCCCGCTCAGTAAGAGTGTTTCCAGCCATGACACGCGCGTACTGGCGCGTGGAGCCAGGGTAAAGTCCTTGTGCGCCGATTCCATGCCCATTACTCGAGTGTCAGATCGCCAACCAGCTTACGTAAAACCTTTTGCGCTGTGCCGGCCAAGCTTTCGCGGGACCAGCCGGCGCGCGCGCCGCTGTTGCTCCAGACCACACGGCCCGCGTTCGGCTCGATAACCTGCAGGCTGATACCGACCGCAGGCTCACCATCCAGTCCGCTTTTGTATTGCCATTCTTCGACGCTACCACTGACGACGTAGTCGAGATTTTCCTGACGTGCCCACTCCAACGCCTGATTGAAGCGCTCACGATCATCCAGTAAAGGCATTTCGCTTTGCGTCACAACCGGGTACATCCTCGGCCGCAGGCCCTGCTCAGCCAAGACGCTAAGTAGAATCTGCTCACTGCGCTCACCGGCTTGCGGCGCCTGGGAGAAGTTGATCAATGGCAGCAGCCCCCACTGAGCGTCTCGCGGTAACGTCTCACCGCTTTCGCGAGTAAAGCTGGAGCAGCCCGTGGCTAACAGAGCAACGGCCACTAGGGCCAGGCAGCGAATGGATAACATCGTTCGTTTCTCCTGTTAAATCTCTGATCAACGCCCGAAACGGGCGCTGTAGGTCACACCAAAAGTTCCACCTGGCTCACCACCGGTATTTTGCGGTGCCGATTGAAAGCCGAAAGTGACAGCCAATTCGTCATCACCCAACACCTCCATGCCCACGCCGGTGTTGATTGCGTAATTAAACTGTTGCTCGGTCCATTGCCAGCCTGCGAGTACATCAACCAGCCAGGTGTATTGAGCACGTCCACGGTTGAGTGCGCCGGGGAAACCACGGCGCCAGGTGCTGCCGATATAGAGCTGACCAAAGCGGTCTTGCAGCAAGTCGTTACCCACTGCCCCCTCAATGTTCAGCGGACCTTCGGCCGGCTCAGTGAACGTATCCGCATCATCGGTACCAGCGTTAATAGTCACCACTCGCGTGGTGAGTAAGTCGGGATTGAGCTGATCTACTACCCGATTATTCTGATAACTCATACCGCTGCGCAGTAGCCAGGTCGGCCCTTCAAAAAACAGCGCATGAGTCAGCTCGAGGTTGAATTCCTCGCCATTACCCACAGCATCACCTTGGCGCGTCGCAAAACGCTGATGGCCCAATGACCAGTTGAGCTGGTCGCGCGCCGATAAACTATGCCGTCCGCCCAAGCGCAGGCCGTCACGCATCCCCAGCGCACGCAGCAAGCCGCCCTGGTCGGTCTCGCGGCGCCAGTCCAATTCGACCTGTAGCTCGTCACGCGAAGACACCTGCCATGACCGCGACACGCCAAAGCCAAGGCGGTCCTCGTCGTCACGCAAGCTACCGTCGAGGGTGAGGGCGTAGTTACCGTCATGCAACTCACGCTGCAGCATCAGCTTGACGTTGCGCTCAGTCCCCAACACACGGCTGTCGAGGCTATCGGAGTCGTATTGACCTTGACTGAGATTGAGATCGGCGTACCAGTCATTGCCTAAATGGCGGGCCACCTGCAGTGTCGAACCGGACAATTCAAGCCCACCAAAGTCCCGCTGCTGCCAGCCAAGTTGCACGCCTTGAGGCATGCGCTCGTGCAGTTCCACAGTCTGGCGCAGTAACTGCTGACGTACGACTGGTGCTTGCTCATCAGACAAATTAGCCAAACCCTCACCCAACGCAGCGCCGCTGCGTGCAAGGCGCATGAGCGCCTCAACTCGTTGCGCAGGGTCAAGTCCGCCGCCAGCGAGCAAGCGCTCCAACTGATTACGATTTTGATTGCGCAGCGCCTCCTGCAACTGCTCATAACGGCTGATGGTCAGCCCTTGACTGCGCGCCCAGGCGATCCACTGATCTTTCAGCGCGGACTGAT
>JAWWDH010000221.1:0-5951 GCA_033720015.1 Pseudomonas sp. | reverse complement strand
GATGCTGGCTGGGTTGTGTAAACAGCTGGAAGAGGCCGGGCGGCGCGAGCAGCTGGAGCCAGCCCCAGAGTTGGTTGAGCAGATCGAACGTGAATTTGCCATCGTGCGCATCCTGCTTAAGTCCGAGCGTCAACGTTATCGGCACTAGCGTTACTGCGCTAAGCACGCCTCTGCGGTATTGCGCCCTCGCGGATGCTTGTGTCAACAAGTTGGCCCGCCCCTTGCAGAACCCTCTGCACGACCAACCCCGAGCGGAGAGTATCCATGTCCGTTGCCCCCGATTTGTTGCTCAAGTCGGCACCTGAAGTAAAGCCCAGGGCTGCTGCATCAAAGCCGCCGGAAAAAACCGCGCAGACCAATAGGAATGAGGCCTCCAGCTTCTCCCAGGTGTATGCCAAGGAGCGACAGGCCAAGGCCGCAGAGCGTAACGACGCATCTGCCAAGCCTGCGCGTGAGAGCAAGCCCACAGAAAAGCCAGACGATGATCCGCAAGTCGTTGCCTCCACCGGGCAGAGCGAGGTTGCCGATAGCGGCAAGCCTTTGCCGAGTGACCCGGAAAACCAGGGTGCTGCGCTTGATCCGCTGTTGTTGCTCGGTATCACCGGTGAGGTGCCGGCCGAAGAGGCGCAGGAGCTCACCCTCGATAGCGAGCCTGCGCCCTTACTGGTGACCAGCGGGTTGACCAGCTCGGGGCCGGCGAGCCTGACCGAGGCCAGCTTCGATGCTGAACTGGATGCGCTCAACCAATTGCCAGCGGTGCGCATGGCGTTGGAAATAGGCGCGAAGGAAAAAGCCCTAGCGGAGCAAGCTGCTTCACCGCTGGGACAGGCCAGCCTGGCGAGCCAAAGTGCCAGCCAGAACATGCTGGCCAGTCAGGTGGTGCAGGACGAGATGCCCGTAGAGGGCGATGCACTTGAACTGCCCGAGCTAGAACTTGAAGTCCTGGCCGGCAAAAGCCTTGAGGCCCTGAAGGAAGGCACGGCGAACAATACGCCAGAGAACTTCGTCAGCAAGCTCAATGCGTTGACTCAGGCCATTGGTCAACAGAATTCGCTGTCTGCGCGAGCGCCGGTGGTTGGGGCGCCGGTGCCAATGCAGCAGGGCGGTTGGAGTGAGGCGGTGGTGGACCGGGTGATGGTAATGTCCAGCCAGAACCTTAAATCCGCCGAAATTCAACTCGACCCTGCTGAGCTGGGGCGTCTGGAAGTGCGTATCAGCGTCAACCAAGAGCAAAGCCAGGTGACCTTCGCCAGCCCACATGCTGGGGTGCGTGAGGCGCTGGATGCGCAGATGCACCGCCTGCGTGAGCTGTTCGCCCAGCAAGGCATGAATCAGCTGGACGTAAGCGTCTCCGATCAGTCGCTCAGCCGTGGCTGGCAAGGGCAGGGCGGTAGCGATGAGCGAGGGCGTGGTGGTGCCTCCGGTGAGTCACTAGGCGCGGATGAGGAGCTGCATTTGAGCGCAGTTGAATCAGCTCGCGCGACTTCCGGCGGTGTCCGTGGCTTGGTTGATTACTACGCCTGAGGCGCTTGCTGCTGTAGTTGCGTGGCGCACTGATCTAAACTGCATTTCGCCCGACGCCCACTGTGTGGGAGTCGGGCGATTTTGTTTGGGGCGTGCGCTTACCCGATGCCTTGGCCGAGCACCCTCAGGTACTGGCCACCCGTATTGAGCAGGTTTGTTGACAGACTGGCATAACACTTGCTCTTAACCCTTTGATAACGGATAGAACTCCGAATAACGACGGATTATTGGCATGGCTAAGAATGAAGCAGCGCAAGCGCCAGCAGATGGTGAAGCGAAACCAGCCGGCAAAATGAAGCTGATCATCATCATCGCGCTCGCCGTGCTGCTGGCTGTTGGTCTTTCAGTGGGCGGCACGTGGTTCTTCTTGAGCAAGCAGGGCGCTGGTGCTGAAGAGGCCAAGGTCGGCGCCAATGCTGGGCCTGCGGAGCCAGTCAAGCTGGCGGCGATCTATGAAGAGCTGTCGCCGGCATTCGGGGTGAATTTCAATTATCAGGGGCGCGCCCGCTATATGCAGGTCAGTGTGGCTCTGATGACCCGTGATCAGGCGGCACTGGATGCCCTGAAAGTGCATATGCCGGTGTTGCGTAACCGTTTGGTGATGCTGTTTTCCGGTCAGGATTTTGCCTCCTTGATCACCCCGGTGGGCAAGGAAATGCTGCGCCAGCAGGCGACCGCTAGCGTGCAGGAACTGGCCGAGAAAGAGACCGGCAAGGTCACGGTCGAGCAAGTGTTGTTCACCAACCTCGTATTGCAGTAACCAGGAGCGGCATATGGCTGTGCAAGACCTGCTTTCCCAAGATGAAATCGATGCCCTGTTACATGGTGTTGATGACGGCTTGGTTGAAACCGAGGACGAGGCCGAACCGGGAAGCGTCAAGCAATATGACCTGACCAGCCAGGACCGGATTGTCCGTGGGCGTATGCCGACGCTGGAGATGATCAACGAGCGCTTCGCCCGGTATACCCGCATCAGCATGTTTAACCTACTGCGCCGCTCCGCCGATGTGGCGGTGGGCGGCGTGCAGGTGATGAAGTTCGGTGAATACGTGCACTCGCTGTACGTGCCGACCAGTCTCAACCTGGTGAAAATGAAGCCGCTGCGCGGCACCGGCTTGTTTATTCTGGATGCCAAGCTGGTGTTCAAACTGGTGGACAACTTCTTTGGCGGCGACGGGCGTCACGCCAAGATTGAGGGGCGTGAGTTCACTCCAACCGAGCTGCGTGTGGTGCGCATGGTGCTGGATCAGGCGTTTATCGACCTGAAAGAAGCCTGGCACGCGGTGATGGATATCAACTTCGAGTACGTCAACTCGGAAGTCAATCCGGCGCTGGCCAACATCGTCAGCCCCAGTGAAGTGATAGTGGTGTCGACCTTTCATATCGAACTGGACGGCGGTGGCGGTGACCTGCATATCACCATGCCGTACTCAATGATCGAGCCGATTCGCGAGATGCTCGACGCCGGCTTCCAGTCCGATGTCGACGATCAGGATGAGCGTTGGATCAAGGCCCTGCGTGAAGACATCCTCGGTGTCAGCGTGCCGTTGAGTGCCACCGTGGCCCGGCGCCAGCTCAAATTACGCGACATTTTGCACATGCAGCCGGGGGATGTGATTCCCGTAGAGCTGCCAGACCATATGGTGCTCTGTGCCAATGGTGTGCCTTCGTTCAAGGTCAAGTTAGGTGCTCATAAAGGTAACCTAGCGTTGCAGGTGATCGACCCGATCGAGCGCCTGCGTTAACTGCTAACCCTATTCACGCCAGCCGAGGAAGAACCATGGCAGACGAAAACGAAAATATAGAAGACGGCGAAGAAGCCAGCTCCCCTGAAGAGCAGGCACTGGCCGATGAGTGGGCGGCCGCATTGTCCGAGGCCGGCGATGCCGGGCAGGACGATATCGACGCCATGCTCGCCGCGAGCAATTCCGCGCCGACGGTTCCGCGCGCCCCCATGGAGGAGTTTGGTAGTGCGCCGAAGATGAATCTACCGGTGAACCTGGATGGGCCGAATCTGGATGTGATTCTGGATATCCCTGTGTCGATTTCCATGGAGGTCGGCAATACCGATATCACCATTCGCAACTTGCTGCAGCTGAACCAGGGCTCGGTGATTGAACTGGATCGTCTGGCCGGTGAGCCACTGGACGTACTGGTCAACGGCACCCTGATTGCTCACGGCGAAGTGGTGGTGGTGAATGAGAAGTTCGGCATTCGCCTGACCGACGTGATCAGCCCCAGCGAACGCATCAAGAAGTTGCGCTAACCATGTCCAGAACCCTTCTGCTGGGCCTGGCTCTGCCCTTTGCAGCAACGGCTGCCGAACCCGCCGCACAAGCGGCTGCACCGCTTGCCAGTTCGGGTATGGGGGGGCAGTTGGTGCAGCTGTTGTTGGGCTTGCTGCTGGTGATCGGGTTGATCTTTCTGCTGGCCTGGCTGATGCGCCGGGTTCAGCAGATTGTGCCGCGTGGTGGACAGGTGATTAAGGTCATGGCCACCCAAGCCCTGGGGCCGCGCGATCGCTTGGTGTTGGTGCAGGTGGGCAGCGAGCAAGTGTTGCTGGGGCTGACGCCAGGAAATATCACCGCGTTACATGTGATGCAGGAGCCGGTGCATTTGCCGGATGCCGAGCCAGCTTCGACCGAGTTCGCCCAGCGTCTGATGGAGCTGTTGGGCAAGGACCAGAAGGACAAGTTGTGATGCTGCGTGTGTTGCTGGTACTGATTTTTAGCTTGGGGGCTTCGCTTGCGTTCGCCGCCGATCCGCCGACTGCCAGCACGTTGATTCAGTCGGGCAGCAGCCCCCTGTCGATTCCGGCGATCACCCTGAGCACCGACACCGAAGGGCAGCAGGAATACTCGGTTAGCCTGCAGATTCTGCTGATCATGACGGCGCTGAGTTTTATCCCGGCGTTTGTCATGCTGATGACCAGCTTTACTCGGATCATCATCGTCTTCTCGATTTTGCGTCAGGCTCTAGGGCTGCAGCAGACGCCGTCGAACCAGATTCTGGTTGGCCTGGCGCTGTTTCTGACCATGTTTATCATGGCCCCGGTATTCGAGCAGATTAACCGCGAAGCCCTGCAGCCCTACCTGAGTGAGCAGATGCCGGCGCAGGATGCGATTCTCAAGGCCGAAGGGCCGATCAAGAACTTTATGCTATCGCAGACCCGCGAAAGCGATCTGGAGCTGTTTGTACGCCTGTCGAAACGTACCGATATCGCCACGCCAGAAGATGCGCCGCTGACCATTCTGGTGCCGGCCTTCGTCACCTCCGAGCTGAAAACCGCCTTCCAGATCGGCTTTATGATCTTTATCCCGTTCCTGATTATCGACATGGTGGTGGCCAGTATCCTCATGGCGATGGGCATGATGATGCTCTCACCGCTGATCATTTCCCTGCCATTCAAGATCATGCTGTTTGTGCTGATTGATGGCTGGGCGCTGATCATGGGCACCCTGGCCGCCAGCTTCGGAGGCACCTAGCCATGACGCCTGAAGTCGCAGTGGATATTGTGCGCGGTGCCTTGTGGCTGACCGCTAGCATTGTCGCGATCCTGGTTGTACCCAGCTTGATTGTGGGGCTGTTGGTGGCAATGTTTCAGGCGGCCACGCAGATCAACGAACAGACCCTGAGCTTTTTGCCGAGGCTGCTGGTTATTTTATTGGTGCTGATCTTCGCCGGCCCTTGGCTGGTGCGTGAGCTGATGGAATACACCGAGAACCTGATCATGAACATTCCGCAGCTGATCGGCTGACATGCTTGAGCTAAGCAACGAGCAGATCGGTGCCTGGGTGGGCAGCTTTCTGCTGCCGCTGTTTCGCATTGCTGGGCTGTTGATGTTTATGCCAATCATCGGCACCCAGCTGGTGTCGACGCGGGTGCGCCTGTATTTAGCCGTCGCCATTTGCCTGGCCATCATGCCGACGCTGCCGCCGATGCCGGTGGTCGATGCCATCAGCGTGCAGGCGGTTATCTGGATCGCTCAAGAGATCCTGATTGGCGTGATGCTGGGCTTTGTCTTGCAGTTGTTTTTCCAGATCTTTGCCATCGCCGGGCAAATTGTGGCCATGCAAATGGGCCTGGGCTTCGCCTCTATGGTTGACCCAGCCAACGGCATTTCAGTGCCGGTCATCGGTCAGGTATTTATGATCCTGGTGACGCTGCTGTTCCTCGCCATGAACGCTCACCTGGTGGTGTTCGAAGTGCTCACCGAAAGCTTTTTTACCTTGCCGGTCGGCGGCGGTTTTTTGGTAGACAGCTACTGGGAAATTGCCAATAAATTGAGCTGGGTCATCGGGGCTGCCTTGTTGTTGGTACTGCCGGCGATTACGGCGCTGCTGGTGGTCAACTTGGCATTTGGGGTCATGACCCGCGCCGCGCCGCAGCTCAACATCTTCTCCATCGGTTTTCCGCTGACCCTGGTG
>JAWWDH010000220.1:0-5997 GCA_033720015.1 Pseudomonas sp. | reverse complement strand
TGGTAACACCTTCCAGTTCTTCACTGACAACCTGCAAGCCTGCACGTTGGAGCGCCTACAGCTGGAAAATCAGCTGCGCAAAGGCATCCAAGAAGGCCAGTTGGAAGTGTTCTACCAGCCCAAACTGTGCCTGGCCGATGACAGCCTCAACGCCGCCGAAGCGCTGGTGCGTTGGCGTCATCCGCAGCTGGGGCTGGTGCCGCCGAGCGACTTTATCGGCCTGGCCGAAGAGACGGGGCTGATTGGTGCGATTGGCGAGTTCGTCTTGCGCCAGGCCTGTAAGCAAACCTGTGCCTGGCGCGATGAAGGTCTGGCGCAGATTCGTGTCTCGGTAAACCTTTCGGTGCACCAGGTGCGTCAAGGCAACCTGCTCAGCCTGGTGCGTCAGGTGCTAAAGGAAACCGGGCTGGACCCGCAGTTTCTGGAGCTGGAGCTGACCGAAAGCCAGCTGCTGGATAATGTCGAAAGTGTGATTAGCACCTTCCAGCAATTGCGCAACTTGGGGGTTAAGTTGGCGATTGATGACTTCGGCACCGGCTATTCCTCGCTCAGCTACCTCAAGCGCTTCCCGGTGGACTACGTGAAGATCGACCAGACCTTTATCCGCGACCTCACCCCCGGCAGTGAAGACGCCGCGATCACCCGCGCGATCATTGCCCTGGTCCACAGCCTGGAACTCAAGGTGGTAGCCGAGGGCGTGGAAACCCAGGCGCAGATGGACTTCCTCAAGAGTCAGCGTTGTGACGAGATTCAGGGCTATTTGATCAGCAAGCCAGTGCCAGCCGAGCAGTTTGCGCAGCTGCTGCGTGAGCAGGACAGTGCGCTTTAGACGGAACTAAGCCGCGTCTGCAAGCAGGCGCGGCACAGGGTTTCAGAGTCCGTTGGGCAGAAAGCGGGTGGCCCCGCTGACGTCGTCGATTTTCTTGATGCGCAAGGCTTTCAGGCAGGTCTCATTGCGGGTGTTACTGTCCGCGCAGTACTGCTTGATAAAGTCGGCAAACGCCATGTCCTGACCGTTTACGGTCAGCACGCGGTTGAAGTATTCACCTTGAATACCCTGTGCTTGCCGGCTGTTGGTCATTTCTTGATCGACGACCAGGCGACCGTGCAGGTCGACTACGGGAAACTCGGGGGCTTTATCTTCTTTGCAGGCAGCCAGCAGTAGGCTGGCGGCTACCAGCGTCACTAAACGCAGCATGGTGAGTTCTCTCGAAGACCTGCCTGCGGCGGTGAGCCGAAGGCAGGTGGTGGGGCTATTTGCCGAACAGGCTGTTGGAGCGGTTGACCTCGGCTTTACCGGTGTCTTCCAGCAAGGCTTTGGTGCCTGAGGTGATGTTGCGTGAGGCGTCCGCATCCGACTGAATGACATCGGTGCGGGCCGCGCTCTCACGCAGTTCGGCATCGATATAGTCATTAGCCCGTGCCGCACGGGCGCGCTTGGCCTGCAACTCCAGCTTGCGCTCCTCCAGCTCCAGCGCGCGTAACTCGTCTTCAAAACCCTCTTCACGGCTGCGCACGCGCTTGTTTTCCGCTTCCTGAACCTGGCGCTGCGCCGCGGCCTTTTGGGCGGCGGCTTGCTGGGCAGCGGCGCGTTGGCGGCGATTAGCCTCATCACGCGCGTTGGCCCGCGCCTGCTCGGCGGCGGCCTGGCGAATGCGCTCGGCTTCGGCATTGGCTTGTGCTTGCTTGGTTTCTTGTTCGATTTGGTACAGCTGATCGAACTGATTGGCCAGGGCAGGCAGGGTCAGCAATGCCAGGGCAGAGCCTAGAACGATATGTTTCATCTGCGTGGCCCTCAGCCTTTGGTTGGTTCAGGGCACGTGGCGTTAGGCTGGATGCGGGTCTCGTTGGACAGCATCATGACCATCAGGGAAATTTCGCCGATCTTGAACTCGCAAGTCCGGCCAACCTGGGCAGAAGTGAAGATTTTGCCGTTTTCGGAGTAACCGATCAGTACGCCAGGCACCAGGGTGGTGTCGTTAACCAGCGAACCGGCCATGGCACCGGCTGCGCCGCCGGCTACACCGCCAACAATCGCGGTGTCACGGTGGTTCTGTGCACCCAGTGCAGCGCCACCCACAGCGCCGAGCAGACCGCCGACCATCATGGCGGCCTTCTTGTTTTTCTCGTTGCTGACTTTGATCTTGGTGGGGGAAACCGTGATGATCTTGATGGTTTTGGCTTCTTGCTGAGTATTAACCTGACTCGCGTCGAAGACATCCGCTTGGTACTGTTCGCCAGTGGCTTGGCAGCCTGCCAGTACGGCGGCGATAGAAAGTGCCAGACAACGTTTGATCATCATTCCTTTATTCCTTGATGATTATAAAAAATCCATTTACCAGCTCATTTCCGACTAAGCATGGCAGTCGGCCAGCATTCTAATCAAAGGAGTTGTTGGGGGTAAAGGTCGATCCTGTCACACCCACCATGTACTCCGTCTTGACCATCGGGACGTTCTGCTATTGCCATGAGTCGATTACTTTCTACTGCTCCCCCGCGCAGCACCCTGATTCTGCTGGCCTCGCTGTACTGCGCGCAGGGCCTGCCTTCCGGCCTGTTGGCGCATTCGCTGCCGGTGCTGCTGCGTCAGCACGGTGTTGATCTGGCGCTGATTGGTTTGCTCAAGTTGCTGGCGTTGCCCTGGCTGCTCAAGGTGCTCTGGGCGCCCTGGGTGGATCGCTTGGCATCGCCATGGCTGGGCCATCGTCGCGGTTGGATTGTGCCGTTGCAGCTGGGCGTTATCGTGGTGCTAGCGGGCTTGGCGCTGATGGACCCTGAGCGCTTGTTTGGCAGTCATTTCCTGTTGCTGATGGGCCTGTTGTTGCTGATCAATCTGGCCGCCTCGACCCAGGACATTGCCACCGATGGTTTGGCCGTACGCCTGCTGCCTGAGCGCTGGCGCGGGCTGGGTAACAGCCTGCAGGTGGGCGGCTACAAGGTCGGGATGCTGGTCAGCGGCAGTGGCCTGCTGTTGGCCATGGACACCTTGGGCTGGCATCTCAGCCTGGCTCTGGTGGCGGCGCTGCTGGTACTGATGACCGTGCCGATCTGGCGTTTTGCCGAAAATCGCCAGCTGCCGTTTCGGCCGGCGCAGGCCGAGCCGGGCGGCCCCGGATTGCTGCTGCGGCATTATCGCGGCTTGCTGTTGCAGCCCGGCATGTTCTTTTGGCTGGCGGTGCTGTTGAGTTTTAAGCTGGGCGATGCGCTGGGCTCGCCAATGATCAAGCCGATGTTGGTCGATCAAGGCTGGAGCAATGCCGAGTTGGGCCAGCTGACCTTGATCAGCAGTCTGGTGGGGATTGCCGGAGCGGTGCTAGGCGGCCTGCTGTATGCGCGAATCGGCGCATTGCGGGCGTTGCTGCTGTTCGGCCTTTTACAGGCCTGCGGCATCGCGGCCATGGCCTTGCTGGTGAATGCGGGTAGCCATACGGGCTTGGTGTACGCCGTGGCGCTGTTTGAGCAGGCCGCCGATGGCATGTCCACGGTGGCGCTGTTTGCGTTGATGATGCGCCAGTGCCGGCCCGAGCATGAGGGCGCCGACTTTACCTTGCAGGCCAGTGTGCAGTTGTTGCTGGCCGGGCTGGTGGGCGCCACCAGTGGCTTGCTGGCCAAGTGGCTGGGTTATGAGGCGTTGTTTGTGGGGGCCGGTGTCTTGGGCTTGCTGGCGTTGCCGCTGGTACTGCTGTACTTCCGCAGGGCGCAGCCTGCGGCCTTGGCCCACGCCCAATAGTCAGTACTGCAGCTGTTGCCCGCCGGCCCCGAGGGCTATTCCATCCACTGCCGTTCGTGGCGCTCCAGCAGGTTGCTGGCCTGCTCTGGGCCGTCGCTGCCGGCCGGGTAGGGGCGCGGGCTCTGGTAATGCTGGTGCCAGCCTTTGATGATCGGGTCGACCCAGCTCCACGCGGCTTCCACTTCGTCGCGGCGCATAAACAGCGTCGAGTCACCTTCGATCACATCCAGCAATAGCCGCTCGTAAGCATCCCAACGGCGCTGTTTGTGGAAGGCGTCGGCCAGGTTGAGATCAAGTTCCACCGGTTGCAGGTGCATGCCCTTGCCGGGGCTTTTGCCCATCAGTTGCAGGCTGATGCGCTCTTCCGGCTGCAGGCGGATCAGCAGGCGGTTGGCTTCGCCGCCGCCAAACAGCTGGTGCGGCACGGGCTTGAACTGAATGAGGATTTCCGAGGTTTTATGCCCCAGACGCTTGCCGGTGCGCAGGTAAAACGGCACGCCGGCCCAGCGCCAGTTGTCGATTTCGGCCTGTACGGCGACGAAGGTTTCCGTGTCGCTGTCGTTGTCGACGTTTTTCTCGAAGTAGTAGGCGGGCACTTCCTGGCCGCCGATCTTACCGGCGGTGTACTGGCCGCGTACGGTCTTGTCCTGCACGTCGAGGCCGGTGATGGGTTTCAGCGCCTCGAGAATTTTCACCTTCTCGTTACGTACCGCTTCGGCGTCGAAACGCACCGGTGCTTCCATGGCCACCAGGCAGAGCAACTGCAGCAGGTGGTTCTGGATCATGTCGCGCATGGCCCCGGCTTTTTCGTAGTAAGCGCCACGGTTCTCCACGCCGAGGGTTTCGCACACGCTGATCTGCACGTGGTCGATATGTCCGGTACGCCAGATCGGCTCGAACAAGGCGTTGGCGAAGCGCAGCGCCATCAGGTTTTGCACCGTCTCCTTGCCCAGGTAGTGATCGATACGGAACACCCGCGACTCATCGAACACCGCGCCAATGGCGGCGTTGATCGCCTGGGCCGACTGCAGTGAGTGGCCGATGGGCTTCTCCAGCACGATGCGCGCCTTGGGTCCGGCCAGTCTGGCAGTCTTCAAGTGCGAGGCGATGTCTTCAAACAGGTCCGGCGCGGTGGCCAGGTAGTAGATGCGCACCCGCTCAGGGTCTTCGCCCAAGCGCTTGTTCAGGAGGCCGAAGTCGGCGCTTTGGCTGGCGTCCATGGCGAAGTAGTCGAGGCGCGCGGCAAAGCTGGCCCAGGTGTCGTTATGGAAGTCGTTGCGCGCGACTTGGGCGCGGCAGTGACGCTCAGCCAGGGCTTGGTAGGCGCTGCGGCTGTTGGCGCTGCGGGCCAGGGCAAGAATGCGCGTGTCGCCATGCAGGCGGCCAGCGCGATGCAGGTGGTAGAGCGCTGGCAGCAGCTTGTGCAGGGCCAGATCGCCGGTGCCGCCAAACACCAGCATGTCGCAGGGAATGCTCAAGGTGGGAACTCCGACTCGGTTTAACCGTGCGGGAGCGGCGGCCATGTAGTATAACTACAAAACCACTACAACCCGTCGTGCGCCGATCATAACCGAGTCATGACTCCGATGCGGCGTGCTAGATGGATTCGTTAGCCAAATGTCGAGCCTAAACCTGTGAACCTGTTGCAGCACATTGCCCAGTCGCGTCATCTCCTCCGCAAATCTGAACTCAAAGTTGCGGACCATGTTCTGCTCGACCCGGCGTCGGTCATGCACAGCTCCATGGCTGAGCTGGCGCACAGCGTCGGGATCAGCGAGCCGACCATCGTGCGTTTCTGCCGGGCGATTGGCTGCACCGGCTTTCAGGACCTCAAGCTCAAGCTAGCGCAGAGTCTGGCGGCGGGCGCGAGCTTTGGTCAGTTCGCCATTCATGAAGATGATTCGGTCGCCGACTTCAGCCTGAAGATTTTCGACACCACCCTGCACACCCTGATCGAGGTGCGCGAGAAGCTCGACACCCAGGCCCTGCAGCAGGCCATCGCCGCCATCGCCAACGCCCAGCGCGTGGAGTTTTACGGCTTTGGCGCGTCGGGCGCGGTGGCGGCAGACGCGCAGCACAAGTTCTTCCGTTTGCTGCTGACGGCGGCGGCCTATTCCGACCCGCACATGCAGGCGATGAGTGCGGTGACGTTGAAGCCGACCGACGTGGCGATTTGTATCTCCCAGTCCGGGCGCTCCAAGGACCTGTTGATCACCGCCAACCTGGTGCGTGAAACCGGCGCGACCCTGATCACCCTGTGTCCGAGC
>JAWWDH010000219.1:0-6034 GCA_033720015.1 Pseudomonas sp. | reverse complement strand
GAGTTCAAGGGCACGGGCAACATGGAGCTGCCGCTGGACCGTCGTATCGCTGAAAAGCGTGTGTTCCCGGCCATCAACATCAACCGCGCCGGCACCCGTCGCGAAGAGTTGCTGACCGCCGATGACGAACTGCAGCGTATGTGGATTCTGCGCAAGCTGCTGCACCCGATGGATGAAATTGCCGCCATCGAGTTCCTCACCGACAAGCTGAAAGCGACCAAGACGAACGAAGAGTTCTTCCAGTCGATGAAGCGCAAGTAACATATGCGGTCTGCAAAAGCCGGGGAAACCCGGCTTTTGTGCATCTGGGGGTTACTCAACCTTCTGAAAGACCGAGTTCGGCGCTAAACTTTACGGCCCTATTGCTCGGCCCGAAACGAGGCATCTGCATGCAGTATCGTGATCTGCGCGATTTTATTCGCGGTCTGGAAGCGCGTGGTGAACTTAAGCGCATCCACACGCCGGTTTCCCCTGTGCTGGACATGACCGAAATCTGCGACCGCACCCTGCGTAAAGGTGGGCCGGCGCTGCTGTTCGAAAACCCAACAGGCTTTGATGTGCCGGTGCTCGGTAATTTGTTCGGCACCCCCAAGCGTGTGGCTCTGGGTATGGGCGCGGAGGAGGTCAGCGAGCTGCGCGAAATCGGCAAGCTGTTGGCCTTTCTCAAGGAGCCCGAGCCACCGAAAGGCTTGAAGGATGCCTGGAGCAAGCTGCCGATCTTCCGCAAGGTGCTGGCCATGGCGCCCAAGGTCGTCAAGGACGCGCCCTGCCAGGAAGTGATCGAAGAGGGCGACGATGTCGACCTCGGCAAACTGCCAGTGCAGACCTGCTGGCCAGGCGACGTGGGCCCGCTGATTACCTGGGGGCTGACCATCACCAAGGGCCCGAATAAAGAGCGGCAGAACCTCGGGATCTACCGCCAGCAGGTGATAGGCCGCAATAAAGTGATCATGCGCTGGCTCAGCCACCGCGGCGGCGCTCTGGATTTCCGTGACTGGTGTGAGAAATACCCGGACCGCCCCTATCCAGTTTGTGTGGCGCTCGGCGCTGACCCTGCGACCATTCTCGGGGCGGTGACGCCGGTACCGGACAGCCTTTCCGAATATGCCTTTGCCGGCCTGCTACGCGGCCACCGCACCGAACTGATCAAGGCGCGCGGCAGTGATTTGCAGGTCCCGGCCAGCGCCGAGATCGTCCTCGAAGGGGTGATTCATCCAGGTGAGATGGCCGATGAGGGGCCGTATGGCGACCACACCGGTTACTACAACGAGGTGGATCGCTTCCCGGTGTTTACCGTCGAGCGCATCACCCGTCGGCAAAAACCGATTTATCACAGCACCTACACCGGCCGGCCGCCGGATGAGCCGGCGATTCTTGGCGTGGCGCTGAACGAAGTGTTTGTGCCGATTCTGCAAAAGCAGTTTCCCGAGATCACCGATTTCTATCTGCCGCCGGAAGGCTGTTCTTACCGCATGGCGGTGGTGACCATCAAGAAGCAGTACCCCGGCCACGCCAAGCGCGTGATGCTCGGAGTGTGGAGCTTCCTGCGCCAGTTTATGTACACCAAATTCGTCATCGTCACTGACGATGACATCAACGCCCGCGATTGGAATGACGTGATTTGGGCTATTACCACGCGCATGGATCCCAAGCGCGACACGGTGATGATCGACAATACACCGATCGATTATCTGGATTTCGCCTCACCGATCTCCGGTCTCGGTTCGAAGATGGGCCTGGACGCCACGCACAAGTGGCCAGGGGAAACCAATCGCGAATGGGGTCGCGCTATCGTTCAGGATGAAGCGGTCAAGCAGCGCGTTGATGCGCTGTGGTCTGAGTTGGGAATTGATTGATGAAAGTCACCCTGAAGCCATCAGGTGCGGTACTTGAAGTACAGCCCCAAGAGCGCATTCTCGATGCCGCGCGGCGGTTGGGCTACGACTGCCCACAGAGCTGTCGCAACGGCAATTGCCATATCTGCGCGGCGCTGTTGGTCGAGGGCCGGGTGCAGCAGAGCGGCGTTGAGCTGGACCATGGCGAGCTGTTGACCTGCCTGGCCGAGCCGCTGCAGGACTGTGTGCTGCATTGGGATGGTGTGCTCGCGCCTGGCGAGTTACCGGTGCGTGAGCTGGCTTGCCAGGTGGTCGGCTGCGATGAGCTGGGCGGCGATGTGTTCCGCCTGCGGTTGAACGCACCGGCCGGCAAGGTGCCGCGTTATCACGCCGGGCAATACCTGTTGCTGCAGCGTGATGGCGATGATTACGCGGCATTTTCCCTGGCGTCGGCGCCGCAACGCGGACGCGAGCTGGAGCTGCATGTGCTGGCTCGTGACGAGGCCACGCTCGGGCTTATTGCCCAGCTGCGCAGCAGCGGTTTGGTGCGGGTGAAGATGCCGTTTGGTGATACCCACCTGGCCGAGCTGCCGGATGGGCCACTGGTGCTGATAGCCGCGGGCACGGGTATGGCGCAGATGAATAGCCTAATCGAGCACTGCCGCGTCAGCGGCTTTGCTCATCCGGTGCACCTGTACTGGGGCGCACGTCGCTCGGAGGACTTTTACGCGCTGGAGCATTGGCCACAGTGGCAGCAAATGGCCAATTTGTTTCTGCATCAAGTGGTCAGTGATCAATGCGGCTGGCAGGGGCGTTGCGGCTTGCTGCATGAAGCCGTGCGTGAAGATTTTACCGACCTCGGCGCGTTGCACGTTTATGCCAGCGGCTCGCCGGCGATGGTTTACGCGACCTTGGATGCATTGGTGGAGGCAGGGATGGATGCCCAGCAGATGCGGGCCGACGTATTCGCTTATGCACCGCGTGGCTGAATTCCCGCGCATAAAAAACCGCCTGATGGGCGGCTTTTTGCGTTTTAGGATAGGTGGAACGCAGCGATAGCCATCGAGGGGTATCGCTGCGCTCCTCAGCCCGCCCTAGCGCACCGTGACCACAACTTTGCCTACGGCTTTGCGTTGGCCGAGCATGTTGATCGCATCGGCGGCCTGCGCCAGTGGGAAGGTTTGTGAGACCAGCGGCTTGAGTTTGCCTTCGGCATGCCAGGCAAACAGCTGCTGGAAGTTGCTGGCATTGTCCTGTGGCTGGCGTTGCGCGAAAGCGCCCCAGAACACCCCAACCACGGCTGCACCCTTGAGCAGGGCCAGGTTGACGGGCAGTTCGGGGATGCGTCCGCTGGCGAAACCGACCACCAGCAAGCGGCCGTTCCAGGCGATGCTGCGGATGGCGGCATCGAACAGGTCGCCACCGACCGGATCATAGATCACGTCCGCGCCCTGGCCGCCGGTCAGGCGTTTCACTTCATCCTTGAGGTTGCTTTCGCTGTAGTTGATCAGCTCATCGGCACCTGCGGCCTTGGCCACTTCGAGCTTCTCGGCGCTGCTGGCGGCGGCAATCACCTTGGCACCCATGGCTTTACCGATTTCTACTGCGGCCAAGCCGACACCGCCGGATGCGCCGAGCACCAGCAGAGTCTCTCCTGGCTGCAGGTTGGCGCGCTGCTTGAGCGCGTGCATCGAGGTGCCATAGGTCATGCCAAAGGCGGCAGCGCTGGCGAAGTCCATGCTCGCGGGCACAGGCATGACGTTATAGCCGGGTACCGCGACTTCTTCGGCGAAGCTGCCCCAGCCGGTCAGGGCCATTACCCGGTCGCCGACTTTCAGGTGGCTGACTTTCTCACCAACCGCCTTGACCACGCCGGCGGCCTCACCGCCTGGAGAAAACGGGAAGGGTGGCTTGAACTGGTATTTGCCTTCGATGATCAATGTGTCGGGAAAGTTGACCCCGGCTGCATGCACTTCCAGCAAGACTTCGTTCTTCTTCGCTTCGGGGCTGGCGATTTCTTCCAGTACCAGGGTTTCGGCGGGGCCGAAGGCTTTGCACAGCACGGCTTTCATCGGGCTTTTCCTCTGCGGTTAATAGTCATGCAGTGTAGGTGTGAGGGGGGGGCGGTCAATCAGCATGCCTGCGCCTGATGGTCATGTATAAGCCTGGGGCTTGGGCCGCCGCCTTACAGTGGCTATGCTAGGCGCTGAATTCTTGAGGAATACCGCCTGTGAAAGTCTGGATCGCATTGCTGTTGGCTCTGTCCCTGCCCTTGATGGCCCAGGCCTCGGCAAGCAAAGAGGAAGCCGAAGGTAAAGAGGGTGCTGCTCCGGCGGTGTCCTACGTCACCCTGGTGCCGGCGTTGGTGGGCAACTTCGGTGATGGTCCCAAACTCAAGTTCTTCAAGGCGGACTTGTCCCTGCGGGTGAGCGGAGCGGATGTCGAGGCCAAGGTTAAGCACCATGAGCCTCTGATCCGTAACCAGTTGGTCATGCTGTTTTCCCAGCAAACGGAGGAAGCCATGGCCGCCCCTGGCGCCCGCGAAACGTTGCGTAGCGAGGCGCTCAAGCAGGTGCAGGATGTGCTTAATCAGGAAGAAGGCCAGCCGCTGGTTGAGGACCTGTTGTTCAACAACCTGATCATTCAGTAAGCCCTCACCTGGCGCTGCGCCATTTTAGTGCAGCGCCCGGATGGCCGCCCATTCTTCGGCACTGACCGGCATGACCGAGAGGCGGCTGCCTTTGTGTACCAATGGCAACTCCAGCAGCGCGCTCTGGGCTTTCAGTTGGGCCAGGGGGATGACGCGTTTGAACGCCTCGACAAAGTCCACATCGACTGCGCTCCAGGGATTTTTCTCGCTGCTGGCTTTGGCGTCGTAGTAATGGCTGTCGGGCTCTAGCGCAGTAGGATCGGGGTAGGCAGCGCAGGCGATGCGGGCGATGCCGGCAATTCCTGGCTCAGGGCAGCTGGAGTGATAGAAGAAAAATAAATCCCCTGGCTGCATGCTGCGCAAGAAGTTGCGCGCTTGATAGTTACGCACGCCATCCCAGCGTGTTTGTTCAAGGCGCTGCAGGTCGTGGATCGACAGCTCGTCGGGTTCTGACTTCATTAGCCAATAAGGCATGAACTTTGCTCCTGTGTTCCAGTCCTTTTACGGGCACCGGCTTTCTGCTGGGTTTTAGCCGTTTGTCATATCGGTAAATGTGCTGTGTGGATGGTCGCCGTTGCTGGACCTATAACAATAATTGCCGCGGATACACCGTGCGCCATGCCTTCAAGGGGGAGGCATTCGATGAAACGTAAACCAGATGTGTTGTGGGTATTGGTGATTCTGTTCAGCCTGGGCGTGGTAACCACGGGTTACACCCAGAGCTTGTGGGAGCATCAATCCGCACCGGTTACCCAGTCCAAAGTGGCAGGCTGAGCTGGTTTTGTACCGCAGGGAGCGCGGTGCCAACCTCGTCAGTCAATACCACGCCTTGTCCGTCACGGTGCCTTGTAACGGCACGTCCCAGCTGGCCATGGCCAGTCGCTCAACCTGCTGACACTCATGCGCCAGGCCCAGCAAGGTCGGTTTGTGCCAATTTTTGCGCCGCCCACGATAGGCCAGGCTGCGGTCATAAAACCCGCCACCCATACCCAGGCGTGCGCCATGGCGGTCGAAGCCGACCAGGGGTAGCAGCACTAAATCCAGCGTCCAGACTTTGCGTTGCTGTTTGCCGTTGCGCCGTGGTTCGTAAATACCGAAGCGGTTCTTCCGCAAGGGCTCGCCGGCACGGACACGTTGAAACACCATTTTGCTGCGCGGCCAGGGATTGAGTACCGGCAAATAGGTGGCTTTGCCACGCTGCTGAGCCGCGCGCAGGAGGGGGCGTGGGTCGATCTCACCGTCATTGGGTAAATACAGGGCAATCTGCTGTGCACGGCGGAAAAGCGGGTGTTGCGCCAGCTGTTTGTACAAGCCGTGGGAGGCCTGTCGTTGAGCGTGGCGGCTGAGTGCGCGTCGCTGTACCCGCAGGTGGCGGCGTAGCTGAGCGCGGCTTAGAGCTGTGGTATCGAGCATGGGCTGTTGCAGTGGCGGTTGTCGCGGACGGGCAACCGGCTGGAAAGAGTGACTCCCCGACGTGCCGCTGTCGGCTTGGCCCTTGAACCCGAAAGTTCAAGGTGGAGGTTGCAGGAGACCTTAAGGCTTTCCGTCG
>JAWWDH010000218.1:0-6063 GCA_033720015.1 Pseudomonas sp. | reverse complement strand
GTGTCGAGGGACTGCGGATCCGCCGTACCCTGTGGATCGCGCGCACACGCGGCAACCTCGACAACCCGGTCGCCGAGGCCTTCATCGAGCTGATCCGGCGGCGGGTGCCGGTCGGGGGGTGGCCGCGCGCGGCGCTCCACCCCAATTTGCCCTCCACCCGACCGGCGCATGACCGTGTTCAACCAATATGGCGTTGACGGCGCTGCTGTTCAGTTCCTTGAAGTAACCACTGTGCTGGGCGCGAACTTGCGGCCAGTGCTGATCATCGGGCCAGCTTGGCATGTCTTCGATATCGGCTAGTCGGGCTTCACTGGCGGCCAGTTTATTCAGGGTGGTGCAGTAGAGGTTGTTGAGGATGTACTCGACCTGAATCGAGCGAGAAATCGAATGAATGAAGTGCACAAACAGGCCGAGGCAGGCAATGCCCATGCCCAGCGCAATAAGCACCCCCAGGCTAGGCACCTGGGTTGAGTTGCCCTGCTCAATGCTGGTGATCAGTAACAGCGAATAGAGAATGGTGCCGAGATAAAAGCCCAGGGTTTTTTGGTGGCTCTTGTCACTGATCAAGCCGGGCACCACCCGTGGTGACAGCGCCGCCGATGCGTTATTAAGCACCACCATGACCATGGAGAAGCTGAACACCGTGAGTGTCAGGATGCCGCCGACCAAGGTGCTGAGAATCAACCGGGCATTTTCGGCGTTGCGCACCAGGCCCACATCCACCTTAGCTTTCAACGCCATCAGCCAGGGCTGAAACTCGATGCTCATAACCACCAGGCACAGGGCGAAAAAGCCCAAGGCGATCAGCGTCGGGTAAAAGGCCAGGCTGTGTAATGTGCGCTGGTACAGGCGAAAGATGATGTTGGAGAGACGGGACACGGGCATCTCGGCATAAAGGGCATGCTGCGACTATAGCAAGCCCAAGAGCGGATGCGCTCGGCTGAGCCCAGGCGCTGCAGTCGTCGGGCTCAGCTGCGCTTCAGCCTCAGCAGACGCGGGCAATCGCGCTGGCCAATGGCTCCAGGCGATTGGCATCCAGCCCTGCCATATTGGCCCGGCCGCTGCCGACCATATACACGCTGAACTCATCACGCAGGCGCTGGACCTGCATCGGCGAGAGGCCGGTGTAGGAGAACATTCCACGCTGTTTGCTGATATGCGCGAAGCGCTCTGCCAATCCGTGGGGCTGCAAGGCCGCAACCAGCCCGCTGCGCAAACTGGCAACCCGCTGGCGCATGCTTTCCAGCTCGCTCATCCACAGTGCTTGCAGCTCGTCGTCAGCCAGGATGCTGGCGACCACTGCCGCGCCGTGGGCGGGTGGCGTGGACCACAGGTTACGGGCGATAAACGCCAGCTGGCTGCGTACATCCTGCAATTTACTGGCGCTTTCGGCGCAGACAATCAGCGCGCCGGTACGCTCACGGTACAGACCGAAGTTCTTTGAGCAGGAGCTGGTGATCAGCAACTCTGGTAACTCGGCGGCAAACAGGCGCACGGCAAAGGCGTCCTGCTCCAGGCCATCACCAAAGCCTTGGTAGGCAAAGTCGATCAATGGCAGCAGCTCGCGCGCCTTGACCACTTGCAGTACGCGCTTCCAGTCGCGTGGGCTGAGGTCGAAGCCCGTGGGGTTGTGGCAGCAGGCATGCAGCAACACCACGTCGCCTTTAGGCACATGGCTGAGGGCGGCGAGCATCGCCTCGACATTCAGCTGGTTGTCTGCGCCGACATAAGGGTAATGGCCGACGCGCAAACCAGCGGCGGCAAAGATGCTTTCATGGATCGGCCAAGTCGGATCACTCAGCCAGATGCCACGCCCTGGCAGGCAGTTAGCAATAAACTCGGCGCTCAGGCGCAGTGCACCTGTGCCGCCGGGGGTTTGTGTGGCCGCCGCACGCTCTGCCAGTAGGGGGTTATCTGCACCTAACACCAGCTGGCTTAACAGCCGGCCGAACAGCGCGTCGCCATGGCCGCCGATGTAGCTTTTAGTGGTTTCGCTCTGCTGCAGCGTCAGCTCCGCCAGTTTGACCGCCTGAGGAATGGGTGTGAGGCCTTGAGCGTCCTTATACACGCCGACGCCGAGGTCGAACTTGGCCGGGTTGCGGTCAGCGCGGTAAGCCTCCATCAGGCCGAGAATCGGGTCGCCGGGGACACGCGCGATTCTGTGGAAATGGTTCACTTGCGACCCTCGGCGCTGGCAGCCAGCACATCGGTACGCGCGGCCATGATGAAGTCGTTGCGGTGCAGGCCGCGCATTTCATGGCTCCACCAGGTCACGGTGACTTTGCCCCACTCGGTGAGCAATGCCGGGTGGTGGCCGACTTCCTCGGCGATGGCACCAACCGCATTGGTAAAGGCCAGGGCGTGGCGGAAGGTGCGGAATAGATAGGAGCGCTCCAGTTCCATATGGTCATCACGCACTTCGATGTTCCAATCCGGGATCTCGCGGATCAGTTCGGCCAGCTCGTCATCGCTGACTTTCGGCGCATCGGCGCGGCAGGCTTCGCATTGGGCTTGGGCAAGGGACATCAGGTTTCTCCAGAATTCGAGGGTGGACCGAAGGATGGGTGGAACGTAGCGATACCCATCCTACACATGCAGTTAAGCGGCTTTTGGCGCAAATTTTGGGGCGTGCAGGCCCAAGCGCATGGCCTGCTGAACCATGGCCATAATGTCCTCATGGGCCAGCTCGTACAGGCGCTTGAGCTCTGGCAGCACGAAATACAACGGTTGCAGGATATCGATGCGGTAGGGCGTACGCATGGCTTCGACGGGGTCGAAAGTCAGCTGCTGGGGCTCATCGGACAGGCAATACAAGGTTTCTTTGGGTGACGAGAGAATCCCCCCGCCGTAGATTTTGCGGCCCTGGCTGGTGTCGACCAGGCCGAACTCGATGGTCAGCCAATACAGGCGCGCCAGGTACACCCGTTCTTCCTTGCTGGCCGCCAGGCCGAGCTTGCCGTAGGTGTGGGTGAACTCGGCAAACCAGGGGTTGGTGAGCAGCGGGCAGTGGCCGAATACTTCGTGAAAGATGTCCGGCTCCTGCAGGTAATCCAATTCTTGCGGGGTGCGAATAAAGGTGGCTACCGGGAATTGCTTGCTGGCCAGCAGCTCGAAGAAGGTCTGAAACGGAATCAGCGCCGGTACCCGCGCCACCCGCCAGCCGGTGCTGGCTTCAAGCACTCGGTTAACCTCGCCCAGTTGCGGGATGCGCTCATGGGGCAGGCCGAGCTGCTCGATACCGTCCAAGTATTCCTGGCAGGCACGTCCTTCGATCACCTTGAGCTGGCGGGTGATCAGGGTGTTCCACACCTGATGCTCGCTTTCCGGGTAATCGATAAAGCCACGGTCGTCCGGTTCACGAGCCTGGTATTGCGTGCTCTTCATTGCTGCCTCCTGCTGGGGCTTTGTTGTTGTATTGGAGCTAGAAATACCCCGCTTAGTGCCGCTGCGCAGCGCGTTAATAAGTGCAATGCCGGTGCTCTGGGTCGATTTTATGTAAAGAATTGATTACGTGCCTGGCGATGTAGCGAAGTATCGCCTTGATGGTGGGCTAATCTGTCACATATTCTTGACGAGCAATCCGCTGCCGCCGACGATTTCCGCTGCCGCAGCCTATAAAAAGCCTGATCAGAGCCCTGCCATGCGTATCAAAGTCCACTGTCAGAACCGAATTGGCATCCTGCGTGACATTCTTAACCTGCTGGTTGAGTACGGCATCAACGTCGCCCGCGGTGAAGTGGGAGGCGAGCAGGGCAACGCCATCTACCTGCATTGCCCGAATCTAATCAATTTGCAGTTCCAGTCCCTGCGGCCCAAGTTCGAGGCGATATCCGGGGTGTTCGGGGTTAAGCGCGTGGGGTTGATGCCCAGCGAGCGGCGTCATCTGGAGCTCAACGCCTTACTCGGTGCGCTGGATTTTCCGGTGCTGTCGATCGACATGGGTGGCTCGATCGTTGCCGCCAATCGCAGCGCCGCGCAGTTGCTCGGCGTGCGGGTGGATGAAGTGCCGGGTATTCCGCTGTCACGTTATGCCGAGGACTTCGATCTGCCGGAGCTGGTGCGTGCCAATAAATCGCGAATCAATGGCCTGCGAGTGAAGATTAAAGGCGACGTGTTTCTTGCCGACATCGCACCGCTGCAAACCGAGCATGAAGAGAGCGACGCCATGGCTGGCGCGGTACTCACCCTGCATCGGGCAGACCGTGTCGGCGAGCGCATCTACAACGTGCGTAAGCAGGAGCTGCGCGGCTTCGACTCAATCTTCCAGAGCTCAAAGGTGATGGCCGCCGTGGTGCGCGAGGCGCGGCGCATGGCACCGTTGGATGCGCCGCTGCTGATTGAGGGCGAAACCGGCACTGGTAAAGAGCTGCTGGCCCGTGCCTGTCACCTGGCCAGTCCGCGTGGGCAGTCGCCGTTTATGGCGCTGAACTGCGCCGGGTTGCCGGAATCCATGGCCGAGACTGAGCTGTTTGGCTACGGCCCCGGTGCTTTTGAGGGCGCGCGGCCGGAAGGCAAGCTGGGCCTGCTGGAGCTCACCGCAGGCGGCACGCTGTTTCTCGATGGCGTCGGCGAGATGAGCCCGCGCTTGCAGGCCAAACTGCTGCGCTTCTTACAGGATGGCTGCTTCCGCCGGGTGGGCAGTGATGAGGAGGTCTACCTCGATGTGCGGGTGATGTGCGCCACCCAGGTTGACCTGTCCGAGCTGTGCGCCAAAGGCGAATTCCGTAAGGACCTGTATCACCGCCTCAACGTGCTCAGCCTGCATATTCCGCCGCTGCGTGAATGCCTGGATGGCCTGCCGCCTCTGGTTGAGCACTTTCTCGACCAGGCCAGCCGGCAAATCGGCTGCCCTTTGCCCAAGCTAGCGCCAGCGGTGTTGGACAAGCTCAGCCATTACCACTGGCCAGGTAATGTGCGTCAGTTGGAGAACGTGCTGTTCCAGGCGGTATCGCTGTGCGACGGCGGCACGGTCAAGGGTGAGCACATCCGTCTGCCAGACTACGGCGCACCGCAGCCGCTGGGTGAGTTCTCTGTCGAGGGCGGGCTGGATGAGATCCTCGGGCGTTTCGAGAAGGCCGTGCTGGAGCGCCTGTTCCACGATCACCCCAGCAGCCGCCAGTTGGGCAAGCGTCTCGGCGTGTCGCACACCACCATCGCCAACAAACTGCGCCAGCATGGGCTGGGTAAGGAGTAGCGGGGCAGTCACGCCACGTGGCTTCGATTTTCTTATGGGCCACGCAGCGCGTTTGTCAGTCGGCGAGATGGAGCGTGTTTTACCGCAGCGGATCAAGCGTTATCGGCGGACATCCATTTCGGCTTCGGATAACGCTTGTCTGCCTTGCCCGCTTTGAGGATCGCTCCCGGTACATCATGACCGAGCAATTGCGGCAGGCCGGCGGCAGTATTTAACAAGGCATCGAGATCCACGCCGGTATTCAGGCTCATGCGCTGGAACATGTGCACCAAATCCTCAGTGCAGATATTGCCGCTAGCACCTGGGGCGTACGGACAGCCGCCCAGGCCGCCGAGGGAGGCGTCGAAGCGCTCGATGCCGGCATTCAACGCCGCCAGTGCGTTAGCCAAGCCCATGCCGCGAGTGTTGTGGAAGTGTGCAGTAAAGGTTGCTTGCGGCCAACGCTGCAAGGCTTCACGGCAGATCCGGCTAACTTGGGCGGGGTCGGCCATGCCAGTGGTATCACACAGGGTGATGCCCTGTACGTCGATGTCCAGTAGGCGCTGGATCAGGTCGTAGACGCGGCTATCCGCCACCTCTCCCTCGAAGGGGCAACCGAAGGCAGTCGACAGTGACGCGTTGATAAATACCCCGCTGCCACGGCTGACCTCAATGATCTCGCGAAACTGCACCAGCGATTGCGCGGGTGTCATGCGCAGGTTGGCCAGGCCATGCGTGTCGCTGGCTGACATTACCAAGTTCACTTCGTCCACTTGGCATGCCAAGGCACGTTCGCAGCCTTTAACGTTGGGCACCAGCACGGTGTAGTCAACGCCGGCTACGCGGGTGATGCTGCGCATTACTTCTTCGGCGTCACGCAGATTAGGAAT
>JAWWDH010000217.1:0-6071 GCA_033720015.1 Pseudomonas sp. | reverse complement strand
GTCAGCAGGGCCAGTTGTCCCTCGCGCTCGGCCAGCAGGGTTGGGAAGCCGGCGATGCCGAGGTCCTGCACCCAGGTGAAATCGGCTGCCGTAGCCGCATGCATGGCCGGGCTGTCGAACGCCTCGGCGAACTCGATACGAGGAATTCCCGCTTGCTCGGCCAGCCGTAGCAACACACCGGCCTGGGTCACATCGACACCTTCGGTGTAGAACGCCTGCTGGATCAGCCGAGTCAATGGCCAGGCGAGATCCGGGGCGAGCTCACGGGCGGTGACCAGTGCGCGACAGGCCGGCTCGGTGTCATAGACCAGGCCTTCGGGCAGGCCATCGGCGAAGTTGAACAACTGGCCGGTACTGGCATTCACCGCCTGCCAGTAACCCAGGTAACGCACTCGCGCGGCCGCGTCGATGGCGATGCGATCACGGCGCAGGCCACCGACCACCAACTGCAGGGGCACACCGGCGGTGGCCGCCTGCTCAGCGAGAGACTCGATGACCGGAGCGAAGCCCCAGCACCAGGAACACATCGGGTCCATCACATAGAGCAAGCGGGCCTGCATGGCTTAATCCTCGTTGGCTTGACGTGGGTTATAACCGAGCGGATGGGGCTGTTTGCGTGCCAGCGCCAGCTCGATCTGCTTCTGCCGTTCACGTGCACCGGCGCGGGTCTTCTCCGGCAGCGAATCCCAGCAATGCGCACAACTTATGCCGGGCGCGTAATGCTCGGACTGACGATCTTCTACGGAGATCGGCGTGCGACAGGCGTGGCACTGGTCGTAATCGCCCTCGGACAGGTCATGGCGCACGGTGACCCGGTTGTCGAAGACAAAGCAGTCGCCCTGCCACTTACTGTGCTCCTGCGGGACTTCTTCCAGGTACTTGAGAATGCCGCCCTTGAGGTGGAACACCTCTTCGAAGCCCTGGCCGAGCATATAGCTGGAAGCCTTCTCGCAACGGATACCACCAGTGCAGAACATCGCCACCTTCTTGTGCTTGCTCGGGTCGAAGTTGGCCTGAATGTATTCGGGAAATTCGCGAAACGACTTGGTCTTCGGGTCGAGCGCACCTTCAAAGGTGCCGATTGACACTTCGTAATCGTTGCGCGTGTCGATCAACAACACCTCTGGGTCGCTGATCAGCGCGTTCCAGTCCTTCGCCTCGACATAGCGGCCCACCTGCTGATTGGGGTCTACGCCGGGAACGCCCAGGGTGACGATCTCTTTCTTCAGCTTGACCTTGGTGCGGTAGAACGGCTGTTCGTCACAATAGGACTCCTTGTGATCGACATCGGCCAGGCGCGGGTCGAGCCTGAACCAGTCCAGCAGGCCATCGATGCCGTCGCGGCTACCGGAGACGGTACCATTGATACCTTCTTCGGCGATCAGCAGCGTGCCCTTGATGCCATGTTTCAGCATCGCGTTGAGCAGGGGCTCACGCAGCGCTTCGAAGTCGGGCAAGGAGACGAATTTGTACAGCGCCGCTACGACGATTTTGTCGGTCATGTGGATTGTCCTTCAGTAGTCGCCCACGTAACGGGCGGACTGGATACATAAACCAAGGCGCCGGCGCGGGCCGGCGCGGCGCACAGTTTACGTTTGTTGGCGGCCAAGGTGTAGCGCTGGATTGCCGCATCCGTCAGTTGGCAGACGCGCTCACCTCAGTCCTTACTGCCGCCACGGCAGGTCGGCGAATCCGGTGCTGCGCCCTGCGCCAGCCATTCTTCGGGCGTGTAGGTGTGCAAAGCCAAGGCATGTAACTGGCTCATCAGTTCACCCAGCGCGGCATACACCTTCTGATGCCGCTTAACGGCATTCAACCCACTGAACTGCGGGCTGACGATGACCGCCTTGTAGTGGGTTTCCAGGCCGCGGCTGTGCATGTGGCTTTCATCCAGCACCTCGAGGTGCTGGGGCTCCAGCGCGGCGAAAGCCGCCTGGAGTTGTGCGAGTTTCGACATCTATTGCTCCGTTTACGGCTTATTCGGTTCCAGCTCGGCAGTCATATCCGCCAGCATCTTGTTCACTTTTGGCACAGCCGCTTGCAGTTTGCTCTGCGTCAGTTGCGCGGCTTGCGCGGTCAGGGTCGGCATTTTCACCAAGACCTTCTGGCCCACGGGTGACTCGTAGAAACGGATCAGCTCCTGCATTTCCTGTTCGTTGAAGTTGCTGGTGTAGAGCGTAATCATATCCGGCTTGAGCTTGTCCCAACCCACCGCTTGCTCAAGGGCCGTATTCGCCTGGGCCTGGTAGGTTTCGAGCATGGCCTTTTCACTCTCGGGCGCTTTGGACTCGGCAAAGCGCTGGGCAAACATCTGCTGCACCTGGGCATACACCGGCACCGCCAGCTTGTCTGCACGCGCCAACAGCAGGAAGCGCTCGGCATCGGCGGCATGACTCTTGGCATCAGCCAGCACCTGAGCACTGCCACACGCAAGTATTAGGGCAGCGCAAAAGGCAGATAAACGTGGCATGTACGACTCCTGAACCATAGAAAGAGCCCTGTTTGACTCAATTATCGGCATTTTGTGCCCAAGCGCTTGTCCTACTCAAGCGCCGGGGGCATTTCAGCTCGCTCACACTACATCTGTGCACTGGTGCACAGCCTGCTTAAAGGTCAAAATGCCAGCAATTGCCGGGCGAACGTATGCCCGGGCATGCTCCGCGTATTGCCCCATTACGCTTCAACGTGCCCCGCCGACATGGCCAGCACTCGCACACATGGACGTGCAGAATGAACAGCTTCACCCACCCAGAGCCTTTCGCGGCCATTGCCCTGTGCGACAGCCGCGGCCAACTCAACCCACAAGCGGTCGGCTGGTCACCCCGGCCCATGATTGACTGCGCCATCCCAGGCCACTACGGCCGGCGCAAACGCTGGAATCACTGGTGCATCACGACGCCGCAGTGGATGCTTTCTTTCACCCAGGCCGATCTCGACTACCTGGGTTACGCCGCTGCCTACTTTGTTGACCTGCAAAGCGGCCAAGCCGTCGCCTACAGCCAGTACCGCCTGTTCGGCCGCGGCTGTGAGCTGCCAGACCAGCCCCAGCAAAGCCATGAATTCAACCACCCTCGCCTGCAATTGCGCGTAACCGAACACACCGGGCGCAGCCGCATCAGCATCAGTGCGGCGGATATCGGCGGCCAGCCGCTGCAGGTTGCCCTGGATATCCAGCGCCCGGCTCACCTGGAGTCGGCCAACCTGGTCGCCCCGCTTAGCGCGCAGTGCTTTCATGCCACCAGCCGCCAGCTGGGCCTGCCTTGCAGTGGCAGCGTGCAACTGGGCAAACAGCAGTACAACTGTGTGGCCGGGCAAAGCTTTGCCTCACTGGATTTCGGCCGCGGTGTCTGGCCCGTTAACAGCCACTGGACCCGCGCGGCCTTCGCCGCGCCCGGCGGTATCGCCGGCAACTTCGGTGACGGCTGGACTGACCACAGCGGCCTGTCAGAAAACGCCCTGTGGTTTGGCGGCGAATTGCAGCACCTGGACACTGCCATCCGTATTACCAAAACCCCGCCAAACCCCTTGGCCCCCTGGCAGCTGCGCAGTGTGGATGATGCGGTCAACCTGACCTTCACCCCGCGTCAACGCCACCAGGCTTACCGCCGATTGGGGCCGTTCTTTGCAGACACCCAGCAGTGGTTCGGTTATTTCGCCGGCACGCTGCGCGGCCCGCAAGGCGAGCGCGTGCCCGTCAACAATGCCCTCGGCTGGCTCGGTGAAACCCGTGCGCGCTGGTAATCCGCCTAAATATTGAACCTCTGCTGAGGCATAGCGACCTAAGCTGAGTCACGGGCCAAGGCGCTGACGGCCTGCCACTCACGCTGTTTTACACGCACCCTCAGGAGAGCCGCCATGAGCCGCACTGAAACCGACAGCCTAGGCCCAATCGAAGTCCCTGATGAAGCCTATTGGGGCGCGCAAACGCAGCGTTCCCTGCTCAACTTCGCCATTGGCCAGGAACGCATGCCGTTGCCAGTGGTGCACGCCCTGGCACTGATCAAGAAGGCCGCCGCACGGGTCAATCAACGTATCGGTGATTTACCCGCAGACCTCGCCCGCCTGATTGAGCAAGCCGCCAATGAAGTGCTGGCCGGCCAGCACGATGAGCAGTTTCCCCTGGTGGTCTGGCAAACCGGTAGCGGCACGCAGAGCAACATGAACGTCAACGAGGTGATCGCCGGGCGCGCCAATGAACTGGCCAGTAATGGCCGTGGCGGCAAGACGCCGGTGCACCCTAATGACCATGTCAATCGTGCGCAAAGCTCCAACGACTGTTTCCCCACCGCCATGCATATCGCCGCGGCGCAGGCCGTTCAGCAGCACCTGCTGCCGGCCATGCATGAACTGCGCGACGGTCTGCAGGAGCAAGCAGAGCGCCACGCCCACCTGGTCAAAACCGGGCGCACGCACATGATGGATGCCACACCGATCACCTTCGGCCAGGAGCTGTCAGCCTTTGTCGCCCAGCTGGGCTACGCCGAGCGCGCCATCCTCGCGGCCCTGCCAGCCGTCTGCGAACTGGCCCAGGGCGGCACTGCCGTGGGCACCGGCTTGAACTCGCCGCAGGGTTTTGCCGAAGCCATGGCTGCTGAATTGGCCGCATTGAGTGGCCTGCCACTGGTCAGCGCGCCGAACAAGTTTGCCGCCCTGGCGGGGCATGAACCGCTGGTCGCGCTATCGGGCGCACTAAAAACCCTGGCGGTGGCGCTGATGAAACTGGCCAATGACCTGCGCCTGCTGGGCTCGGGGCCACGCGCCGGCTTTGCCGAAGTGCGCCTGCCGGCCAATGAGCCGGGCAGCTCGATCATGCCGGGCAAGGTCAACCCCACCCAATGCGAAGCGCTGTCGATGCTGGCCTGCCAGGTAATGGGTAACGACACCGCGATTACCTTTGCCGCGAGCCAAGGGCATCTGCAGCTCAATGTGTTCAAGCCGGTGATCATTCATAACGTGCTGCAATCGGTGCGATTGCTGGCAGACGGCTGCCATAACTTCCAGCAACATTGCATCGCTGGCCTACAGCCGGATGCCGAGCGTATGGCCGAGCATCTGGAGCGCGGCCTGATGCTGGTCACCGCGCTGAACCCGCACATTGGCTACGACAAGGCCGCACACATCGCCAAGCAAGCCTATCAAGATGGCTCCACTCTGCGTGAAGCAGCGCTGCGGCTGGGCTATCTGAACAATCAACAATTCGACGACTGGGTGCGCCCGGAAAACATGCTAGAGGCAGGACAACATGAGTGAAGCGGCAAAGAGCGGCGCAACGCCACTGGAAGGTGACGGCAAGCGCATCCTGATGATTCTCGGCACCCCGAAAAACAGCAGCCTGTGCCATGCCTTGGGCGAGGCCTATGCCCAGGGGGCACGCAGCAAAGGCCACGTGGTACGCCAGTTGAAGCTTGGCGAAATGAGCTACGACCCGGTGCTGCGCGACGGCTACGAGCAAAGCCAGCAACTGGAGCCCGACCTACTGGAAGCCCAGCGACAGATTCACTGGGCCGAACATTTGGTGTTTGTCTACCCGGTCTGGTGGGGCGGCATTCCGGCGTTACTCAAAGGCTTCTTTGACCGCACATTCCTGCCCGGCTTTGCCTTCAAATATCGCAACCGCTCGCAACTCTGGGACAAGCTGCTAAGCGGCCGCACGGCGGATCTGCTGGTGACCATGGACACCCCGCCCTGGTATTTCCGTTGGATCTACGGCGCCCCTGCACACCGGCAGATGACGCGCACCATCCTTGGTTTCAGCGGCATCAAAACCCGCCGCCTGAGCGAATTTGCCCCGGTGCGCCCCTCCTCCGAAGAGCAGCGCCAGAACTGGCTGCGCCGCGCCGAAGCTCTCGGCGTACGCGCCTGAGGCGTTAAACCGCGCCGTTAAACCAATGCGGACACGCGCACCTTGCGTGCGCGCCAACCGGCCACTAGCGAAGGCCCGAGTGCCGTCAGCGCCGACCCCAGCACCACCAGCACTGCACCGCCATAGCCCAGCCAATTGATCTGTTCCGGCTGCACATACTCGGGCCACCAGCTGGCTGCTAGCGCCACCGAGGCGAAGGTCACCAGCG
>JAWWDH010000216.1:0-6086 GCA_033720015.1 Pseudomonas sp. | reverse complement strand
CCGTTAAGTTGTCAGCAATTATTGTGTGTATTACTTCATGTCCCGACGCTTTTATTTTTTGAATTACCGAACTTTTTTCTGATTCGTCAATTTTTGTATGATGTTCCCAAGCACGATTACCCGTCCCTTTACCAATATAGAAAGGCTTAGATGGCTTTTCTGTTGGGTCTTTAAGTGCATAAACGTAGAACGGATTTTGGGCCATGCTGGTTTGCCTAACTATTATTAGACGACATCGCTGTCGCATAACACCCTTCTTGGTGTCTGATAACGTTCCTTGTCACTCGCGAAGCATTTGAACTCTATGCAGCCGCGCGCGGAAGGCGCGACACGGGCAGGACGAAAAACGGCATAAGACTGGTTCGAGTGCAGGGTGGTTGCACCTCTGCTACGAGAAGCTACTGGCCGGCGGCAGAGCTGTCCAGCAGCGCGTCGAGAACCGGTGGAAGTCGCCACGCAAAAAAATGCCCGCGTTGCGCGGGCATTTTTATTTGCAGCATAAAGCAGTTTATGCCCGTACGGCTTAGACCACACCCTGCGCCAGCATGGCGTCGGCGACTTTAACAAAGCCGGCAATGTTGGCGCCTTTAACGTAGTTGATGCGGCCGTTCTCTTCGCCGTAGCGCACACAGGCGCTGTGGATGCTTTGCATGATGCTGTGCAGGCGCTCGTCCACCTCGCCTGCGGTCCAGTTCAGACGCATGGCGTTCTGGCTCATCTCCAAACCGCTGGTGGCCACGCCGCCGGCGTTCGAGGCTTTGCCGGGGGCGAAGCAGATGCCGGCGTCGATAAACAGGTCCACCGCGTCCAGGGTCGAGGGCATGTTGGCCCCTTCTGCCACGCAGAAGCAGCCGTTTTTCAGCAGGGTACGGGCGTCTTCGGCATCCAGTTCGTTCTGCGTAGCACATGGCAGGGCGATATCACATGGCAGGTGCCAAGGACGCTGACCGCCAAGGAAGTTCAGGTTGAAGTGCGCAGCCATCTCGCTGAGGCGACCGCGGTGCACGTTCTTCAGCTCCATCAGGTGCTGCCACTGTTCTTCGGTCAGGCCGTCCGGGGTGTGCAAGGTGCCTTCGGAGTCCGACATCGACACCACCAGCCCGCCCAGTTCCATGATCTTCTGCGCGGCAAATTGCGCCACGTTGCCCGAACCGGAAATTGCCACGCGCTGCCCTTCAAAGCCGCGGTCAATACGCTTGAGCATTTCCTGGGCGAAGTACACACAGCCATAACCGGTGGCTTCCGGACGAATCAGGCTGCCGCCGTAGCTGATGCCTTTACCGGTCAGCACTGAGGTGAACTGGTTAGCCAGGCGCTTGTACTGGCCAAACATGTAGCCGATCTCGCGGCCGCCGACGCCGATGTCACCGGCCGGCACATCCAGGTCGGCACCGATATGACGGTACAGCTCGCTCATAAAGGCCTGACAGAAACGCATCACTTCGTTGTCGCTTTTGCCCTTCGGGTTGAAGTCCGAACCGCCCTTGCCGCCGCCCATGGGTAGCGAGGTCAGCGAGTTCTTGAACACTTGCTCGAAGGCCAGGAACTTGAGCACGCCGAGGTTGACCGACGGGTGGAAACGCAGGCCGCCCTTGTACGGGCCAATGGCGCTGTTCATCTGTACCCGATAGCCACGGTTGACCTTCACACGCCCGGCATCATCAACCCAGGACACCCGAAACATGACCACCCGCTCCGGCTCGACCATGCGCTCAACGATGCCCGACTGCAGGTAACGCGGGTTGGCTTCCAGGAACGGCCACAGCGAACGCAGCACCTCTTCCACGGCCTGATGAAACTCAGGCTGATCAGGGTCGCGCTGCTTTAGGCGGGAGAGGAAAAGCTCTACGGATTCGATCATGCGCACACCCCAAAAATGCCCGTAATACAGGGCAGATCAACTTAAAATTGGCCGGCACTTTAGCAGCCAGCCATGCACTTCGTCAGCGCAAAATGTCGCCTTAGTGAATCTTTTAAGTGCATTGATATAAAAGAACACCTCTATCCTGTGCATTTTCGCCGCTCGCAAATCGCACTTATACAGTGCGTTAACGCACAACTTTAAGGCGCACGTTCGGGCCGGAGTAACCATAAAGTCACCTGAAAATTGCCGATCAAGGGCATGCAGAAACGATTCAGCGGGTTTGCAGAATAGGCGCGAGCAAGGAGCAAAGCAGGCGGTTAGAGCCGGAGGGGTAAAGATGGCGTTCCCAACTGGATTCGAACCAGTATCTAGCCCTTAGGAGGGGCTTGTTCTATCCATTGAACTATGGGAACTGATGCTGGAAGACGGGCCACCAGCGGGCGGCATCTTAGCGAGGATGAGCGGGTTTGTCATGCCGCGGCCACAAGCAGAACACCATACTGGCACTTGCCTGGCAAACAGAGGCAAAACCAGCGCTGGGTTGCTGCAACGTGGCACAGGAGCTGGATTAGCGCGCGAAACGCTCTTCGGCGAGCTGATCGGCAATTGCCACCGTGGTTTTACCCGCCGCCTCTGCACGCTGGAATATCTGCTCCAGTGTCGCGCCTATGCCTTCGATATGCGCCTGCAACTGCGCGGCACTACCACCGCTGCGGCCGTAATACACATCAATGATGCCGCCGGCATTGATCGCGTAATCCGGCGCATACAGGCACTCGTTGCGGCGTAGGGTTTCCGCCAGGCTGGCATCGGCCAGCTGGTTGTTGGCCGCGCCGGCGATGATCGGTGCACGCAGGGTTTCCAGGGTTTGCTGGTTGATGATGCCGCCCATGGCGCACGGCGCAAACACATCCACATCCAGAGCGAAAATTGCCTGCTGGGTAACCGCCGTAGCCCCTAACTGCTCGACTGCGCGGCGCACATTGGCCTCGACGATGTCGGTTATCCACAATTCGGCTCCGGCTTGCTTCAACTGCCGAGCCAGATCAAAGCCCACCTGCCCGACGCCCTGAATCGCCACTTTCAGGCCACACAAGTCATCACGGCCGAGGCGATGTTTGACCGCCGCCTGAATACCGATAAACACCCCGTAGGCAGTGGCCGGCGAGGGATCGCCATTACGCGTGCCGCCGGAGAAGGCTTCGCGCAGCTCTGCACCGGACACATGCCGGGTGCGCTCGGCCATGATCTGCATTTCCGCCACGCCGGTGCCAGAGTCGGCGGCGGTGATATAGCGCCCGCCCAGGCTGTCGACAAAGTCGCCCATGGCCTGGAACAGCGCCGTGCTTTTGCCGCTGTGTGGGTCACCGATAATCACCGCCTTACCACCGCCCAGCGGCAGGTTGGCCAATGCCGATTTATAAGTCATGCCGCGCGACAGGCGCAGCACATCGCGCAGCGCCTCATCGTCATTGGCGTAGGGCCACATGCGACAACCGCCGAGTGCCGGGCCAAGGTTGCTGTTGTGAATGGCAATAATCGCCTTCAAGCCGCTGGCTTTTTCATGGCCATAAACCACCTGCTCGTGGTGGTCGAAATCGATATGGGAAAACACGGACACGGGGAGCCTCACTTGTTGTTCTGGGAGGTCGCCCTCTCCTGGTTATGGGAGGGGCGAACGCTATGAGTATCAGGAGCGTTAAGCGGCCGGTTCGAACAGCTGAACGGTCTGAATCTCGCTCACCAACATACGGGCCTTGAGCTGGCTGCTCTGCTCGCGAACCTTGACCAGGCTGTGGGCTTTGACGTGGCCATAGCCACGAATCTGCTCTGGCAGTTCGGCCAGCGCCACCGCTGTGCGGTAGTTGTCGCCATTGAGTTGTTTAAGCAGGTACTCCAGGCTTTGCTCGTAGTATTCGATCAACGCCAGTTCCAGCTTGCGCTCGGCGCTGTAGCCGAACAGGTCCAGCGGCGTGCCACGGAGAAACTTGAACCTGGCCAGTACGCCGAAGGCCGTGAGCATCCAGGGGCCAAATTGACGCTTGCGCGGCTCGCCGGTGCTGGCGTCTGGCTTGCATAGCCAGGACGGCGCCAGGTGGAACTGCAGGCGATAGTCGCCACTGAATTGCGCCTCCAACTGCTGAATAAAGCTATCGTCGCTGTACAGCCGCGCCACTTCGTACTCGTCCTTATAGGCCAGCAGCTTGAAGTAGTACCGCGCCACGGCCTTGCTCAGTGCCTGGTCGGCGCTCTTGTCCACGGCCTGCACCCGCACCACCAGCTGGCGATAACGTTCGGCATAGGCGGCGTTCTGGTAGGCGGTCAGCCGGCTGACACGGTCGGCAATGATTTCGTCCAGGGTTTGACAGCGCGGCGCTGCAAACACGTCTGGCTTAGCCAGGCGCTCGACCGCAGCAATATCGTGCGCGGCACGGCGACCCCAGAGGAACGCCTGCTGATTGAGCTGTACCGCCACGGCATTTAGCTCAATGGCCTTTTCGATCGCCTCGGCCGATACCGGCACCAGGCCTTTCTGGTAGGCAAAACCGAGCATAAACAGGTTGGTGGCAATGCTGTCGCCGAGCAGGCGCGTGGCCAGGTGGCTGGCATCGACGAAGTGGTTTTTGCCCGCCCCCACCGCCTCGCTGATTGCCTCGCGCATGGCCGCTCCCGGCACTTGTGCATCAGCGTTGCGGGTGAACTCGGCGGTGGCGGTTTCGTGGCTGTTGACCACCGCATGGGCGATTTTGTCATTCAGTTTGGCCAGGGCATCTTCGCTGGCGGCCACCACCAAGTCGCACCCCAGCAGCAGGTCGGTTTCGCCGGCGGCAATGCGCACGGCGAAGATGTCGGCCTGCTTGGCGGCGATGCGGATATGGGTCACCACCGGGCCGAATTTCTGCGCCAGGCCAGCCTGATCGAGCACGCTGCAACCCTTGCCTTCGATATGCGCCGCCATGCCCAGCAGCGCACCGACTGTGGTCACACCGCTGCCGCCGACACCCGGCAGCAGGATATTCCAGGGCCGCTGCAGGCTGGGTTGCTTAGGCTCTGGCAGGGCGACAAACAACGCGCCATGACCCACGGCGCTGGGTTTGCGCAGAGCGCCGCCATGCACGGTGACAAAGCTTGGGCAGAAGCCCTCGACGCAGCTGAAATCCTTGTTGCAGGAGTTCTGGTCGATCTCGCGCTTGCGCCCCAGCTCAGTCTCCAGCGGCAGCACCGACAGGCAGTTGGATTTCACGCTGCAATCACCGCAGCCTTCACAGACTGCCGAGTTGATATAGGCACGTTTCTGCGGATCAACCAGCTTGCCGCGCTTGCGCCGACGACGCTTCTCGGTGGCGCAGGTCTGGTCATAGATGATCACCGAACAGCCCTGAAACTCGCGCAGTTCGCGCTGCACGGCATCCAGCTCGCGGCGATGGTGGAAGGTCACGTTCGGCGCAAAGGTGGCGCGGGTCGGGTACTTCTCCGGTTCGTCGGTGACCACGGCAATGCGCTTCACCCCCTCGGCATACACCTGCTGGCTGAGCTGATCGACGCGCAGCTCGCCGTCAATCGGCTGGCCGCCGGTCATGGCCACCGCATCGTTGTAGAGAATCTTGTAGGTGATGTTGACCCCGGCCGCCACGGCAGCGCGTATGGCTAACTGGCCGGAGTGAAAGTAAGTGCCGTCGCCAAGGTTCTGGAAGATATGCGGCGTATCGGTAAACGGTGCCTGGCCGATCCAGGTCGCGCCCTCACCGCCCATCTGGGTGAAGGTGTCGGTATTGCGATCCATCCACTGGGTCATGTAGTGGCAACCGATACCGCCCTGGGCGCGGCTGCCTTCCGGTAGCTTGGTCGAGGTGTTATGCGGGCAACCCGAACAGAAGTGCGGGGTGCGCACGGTATGGTGCTTGGGCGCAGCCAGCGAGGCCTCTTTAGCGGCGAGAAAGTCCAAGCGCTCATCAATACTGGCACTGCTGTAGATCGGCGCAAGGCGCTTGGCGATGGCGCGGGCGATCATCGCCGGGGTCAGTTCGGAGAGGTTCGGCAGCAACGAATGACCGGCTTCGTCGAACTCGCCAACCACCACCGGGCGCTTGCCCACTGGCCAGTTGTAGAGCTGGCCGGTGAGCTGATCTTCGATGATGCTGCGCTTTTCCTCGACCACCAGAATCTCGTCCAGGCCCTCGGCGAACTCATGCACCGAGACCGGCTCCAGCGGCCAGCTCAT
>JAWWDH010000215.1:0-6095 GCA_033720015.1 Pseudomonas sp. | reverse complement strand
GTTGCGTGGACAACATCGAAGGCGCCGGCGAGGTTCGTCACTATGCTTAATAACGGCCTGCCTAATGCCCGTCGTTTCGGGCATTTGGCTTGGTTGTGGCTGAGCCTGTTGGTGTTTGTGGTCGATCAGGCGAGCAAGTTTTACTTCGACAACAGCCTAGCCATGTACCAGCAAATTGTGATCATCCCTGATTACTTCAGCTGGACCCTGGCCTACAACACCGGTGCAGCTTTCAGCTTCCTGGCGGATGCGGCCGGCTGGCAACGCTGGTTCTTCGCTGCCATCGCCCTGGTGGTCAGCGTGGTGCTGGTGGTGTGGCTCAAGCGTCTCAAGCCCGGCGAAACCTGGCTAGCGCTAGCGCTGGCGCTGGTGCTGGGTGGCGCGCTGGGTAATTTGGTGGACCGGGTGGTGTTTGGCCATGTGGTCGACTTCATCCTGCTGCACTGGCGCCAGCAATGGTATTTCCCGGCCTTCAACGTGGCCGATATGGCGATTACTGGCGGTGCCATCCTGTTGGCACTGGATATGTTTAAAGGCGAGAAGTCCGGAGACGCAGCCCATGACTGACCCTATCACCCAAGAGCAGCGAATTGGCCCGGACAAGGAAGTTACCCTGCATTTCGCCCTCAAACTCGAGAATGGCGATGTGGTCGACAGCACCTTCGAGAAAAAGCCGGCCACCTTCAAGGTAGGCGACGGCAACCTGCTGCCTGGCTTTGAGCAGGCCATCTACGGACTCAAGGCGGGCGATAAACGCAGCCTCGAGATCAGTCCGGAGCAGGGCTTCGGTCAGGGTAACCCGCAGAATATTCAAGTGATGCCGCGTAGCCAGTTCCAGGACATGGAACTGTCGGAAGGCTTGCTGGTGATCTTCAATGATGCCGCCAATGCCGAGCTGCCTGGGGTGGTCAAAGCCTTTGACGACAGCCAGGTTACCATCGATTTCAATCACCCGCTGGCCGGCAAGGCGCTGAGCTTTGATGTAGAAATCATCGAGGTTAAAGCGCTCTGATCAGCGCAATATTTTCGTAGGGTGGGTTAGACGCGCAGGCGCGGTTTGAGCCAGGAGCCGGTTGTTTAGCGCGCCGTAACCCACCATGCTTGGTATGTTGGGTACTGTGCTGTTTGGCTGCGCGGCATTCGTGGATCATGCTGCGATATACCGCTAACCCAACCTACGGCAATTTTCGTTTTTACGCGCGTCGAGATAACCAGCATGCATATCAAACTCGCCAACCCTCGTGGTTTCTGTGCCGGCGTCGACCGCGCCATCGAGATCGTCAACCGCGCGCTGGAAGTCTTCGGCCCGCCCATTTATGTGCGTCACGAAGTGGTGCACAACAAGTTTGTGGTGGAAGATCTGCGTTCGCGTGGTGCGGTCTTTGTCGAAGAGCTGGATCAGGTGCCGGATGATGTGATTGTCATCTTCAGCGCCCATGGCGTCTCCCAGGCGGTGCGCAACGAGGCTGAGCGGCGTGGCCTGAAAGTCTTCGATGCCACCTGCCCGCTGGTGACCAAGGTGCACATGGAAGTGGTGCGCTACAGCCGTGAAGGGCGCGAGTGCATCCTGATCGGCCACGAAGGCCACCCGGAAGTCGAAGGCACCATGGGCCAATACGACGCCAGCAACGGCGGCACCATTTACCTGGTTGAGGACGAAACGGACGTGGCTGCGCTGCAGGTGCGCAACCCCGAGGCCCTGGCCTTCGTTACCCAGACCACCCTGTCGATGGACGATACCAGCAAGGTGATCGACGCCCTGCGCAGCAAATACCCCGCCATCGGCGGTCCGCGTAAGGACGACATCTGCTACGCCACGCAAAACCGCCAGGATGCCGTCAAACAACTCGCTGCTGAGTGCGACGTGCTGTTGGTCGTCGGCAGCCCCAATAGCTCAAACTCCAACCGCCTGCGCGAGCTGGCCGAACGCATGGGCACCCCGGCCTACCTGATTGATGGGGCCGAAGACCTCAAGCAGGAGTGGTTTTCGGGCGTTACCGGCATCGGTATTACTGCCGGCGCATCTGCACCGGAAGTACTGGTACAGGGCGTGATTAAGCAGCTTGGGGCGTGGGGCGCGAGTAATGCGCA
This sequence comes from Pseudomonas sp., assembly GCA_033720015.1. Taxonomy (GTDB): domain Bacteria; phylum Pseudomonadota; class Gammaproteobacteria; order Pseudomonadales; family Pseudomonadaceae; genus Aquipseudomonas. The sequence goes on along the minus strand of JAWWDH010000215.1, from coordinate 4,004 downwards.
AGAGCTGGCGGGAAGGCCGGAGAATGTAACGTTTTCGATGCCGAAAGAGTTACGGGTCAGGCAGGTGTAAACCTTATTCAGGGCGGGACAACATTGAAATAAAAAGCCGACCTATAGAAGTCGGCTTTTTCGTTTTACTTGATGCGCTACCAGTTGCACTGTCCAGCTAGGGAGCCACCGCGTGCGCCTGTAGCTGTGAGGGTCAGGTTGCCATTCAACCTGCCAGTGGCGGTAGCGGTCAGTGTATAGGCAGTGGCTGTCACATTAGCTGCAGCTATTGAGAACTCGCTGGTATTCGCAGGTAACTCAGTGCCCGCAGCATAGCGGGCGTTATTTTGCGCTCGCCTGCGCTCCATCGCATTGGCTGCTCCGGTGATCAGGCCTCTGCCGTCCTCGCAGGCGGCGCGATCCAAATACCCCGTATAACTTGGAATTGCAATCGCCGCGAGGATGCCGATGATGGTTACCGCGATCATCAGTTCAATCAAGGTAAATCCGTTTTGCTCATTCATTACGCGGCCTCAATTTGTTCTTTCATCAGTCCAGAATGATCTTGGTGTGCTGGGCATCCAGATACACATGGGGTTCTTGTCGCAGCGGCACTTTTCCGGGTTTGGCGAGTTTGCGCATGCAGCTGCATCATCAGATGAAGTGCCGCTGTTACCAGGTATAAGTTGCGAGGGGTCGTTGTAGGCCCAGCAAGTATTGCCTTTGCAGAACAGTTGCGGGTTGGATGGCAGGCTGCTGCCTTTGGTGTCCAAGTCGCGAGTAGTGTTTAGCGCGGTTGAGTTCAGTAGGTTAACGCTGTACGCCCGTGTTGTGCCCGCTGCTGCTTTGCATGCGTCTAGAGCGGCACGTGGCTCATAGGTGTTGAAGAAAATTTTGCCATCGGCGACAAGTGGACGAGAAAGGACTTTTTCGCCATTGCGGGTCAGTCTTATGTACCAACCTTTCTTTGCAAGCAGGTCTTTTACTTGCTGATCAGTTGCGGTAGTCAGGCTGGTCGCATCATACATTTGCGACTCGTTCAGCACCCCTCCGATGCTCTTTAGGTCTTCTGTGCGGAAAGAGTAGAAACGATCTTCGATAACCTTGTTCAGTGGATGACCACGGTAACCGGAGCCAATATTGACGGTCAGGTTCAGGCGGTTGTTGACGTAGGCCAAGGCTATTTCCGGCTCATGGTAGAAGCGTCTTGCGCTGGCTGCATCGCTTCCTGCCACGCTGGCGAAGATGCCGGCGGTTACTAATCCAGTGCCGCTCTGGCCGTTATTGACGAGGAGTCGCCACACCTGCCCGCCCATATCGCCGACGAAAATCTGACCAGCCAGCCCGTTCGGGTCAATATAAGCATTTCCACTGGCGTCAGAGCGCAAGCCAGTGACGCTGACTGCGCTAGGAATGCTGTAGTTCATTCCGCTGACCCCTGCGCTAGAGGCGGACCAGAGCAGGTTGCCAGTGTGCGCATTGACGATATACAGATCGTTGCCTTGGTCATCTGTAGTGCGGACATTGGCGTTGTCTTGATCGGGGTCGTAACCGCCGCCGAATACCAGAACGTCTGTATCAGTGGTGCCGATCTTGATTTTGGTTTTTACCGGAGCGGACCATGTCTGGCTCAGGCGGGAGAAGGAGCCGCTCCCTCCTTGGATTTTCCACAGCAGGGTGGGGGAGGTGCGATTAGTGATATCAAGGGCGTAGATATCACGACCACCTCTGCCCATCGTTGCGTAGGCGTAGACGAACTCGCCTGCCTCGGCCGCACCGCTGGAAGCGAGGATTTCCCCGTTGTTGTTAACATCATTGGCCCACACGGTAACGGTGTTGTCCATGCCATAGGGGTGTGACTTGCTGCTGTGTTGCGCGCTGGCTTGATTCGCCATCAGGCGCTTTATGTTCGGCAGCAAAGCTTCAGGCATAAAGGCGAACTGTTCTGCACCTGTCTTGGTGTCGAACATTTGTACAAAGCCCTCGTTGGTGCCGAGGATGACGCTCTGTTCCTCATCAGTGCAAATACCTGCAGTAAACGTATTGCAGCGATATGTGACCAGGCTTGGGGTTGCGTGGATAGGATCGCCCATGGCTTTACGGGTAACGCCATTTTCGAGCCCGCGAATATAGCTGATCAAGTTGATACGCTCGGTGGGCAGCGCAGTAGCTGCAAGCCCAAGCTTTTCATTGGTAAGCGCCAGGTTAAGCACTGAGATCGTCGACAAAGCATTGCTGCCGGAGGTGACGTTGGTATAGAGGCGGTCACGGGTGAGCGCATCGGTCATCTGGGACGCGGCACCACCAAGTGCGACCATGCTGCCATCTTTTTGGTCGGAGGGAGTCCACCAGCTGCGGGCGGTTGATTTGAAGGAGCCGGTAATGGGGTCGATGGCAGGCGAGCCGTCACGATCCACGATCCACGCCTCGGAATTACTGGTTTCCATGCGGTAGCGCTTGAGATTGCCGAGCCAGCGATCGGTTGCTGCGGGACGGAACAGGGAGAAGTACAACTCATCCTTGTTGTCTTGGCGGTTGAAGGTATTCACCGGCGCGCTCGCGCTGACGAAGGTGGTGTCGGTTGCCAGGACTTCACCCAATATCCGATTAAACGCTTTCGACAGTTCACCGGCATTTTCCGCCGTGCTAAACGACCCGTTGCCATTGGTTGCGATGTCTTTCAGGAAGTCCTTGATCTTAGCGCTGCCAGTGGTGCCGCTAGCATCCAGAGCAAAACCGACAGTGTGGGTGATGACTTTCTGATCGCCAGGCAGACTGCTCAATTGGTCCTTGTTAGCGAGGAAAGTTGCCAGCGTACGTGCGCACTTTTCGCCGTCGTCTGTGGCGTCGTCAGCACAACTGCCGGCTATGTCATTGATACCGTTCTTCGCATCAGAAGTATTGCCGTTGGATTGCCCGTCTGTGAGCAATACCACATGGGTCGGCTGGCAAGACGTGGTTATAGGTGTCGGGCGGCCACTGATATCGTCGCGTAGATAGCGGGCAGCATCGTACATGGTTGGCACGATGGGGGTGCTATTTCCGGCGTACATGCTGTTGACTTTAGCGATCATGTCGTCGCGAACAATGACCTGATCAGCCAGCCCGCCCCATGCGACTTTTAAGCGAAGTTTGATGGCTTGCGCTGGATTCTCCTCAAACGCAATGGCATTAAGGTTTGAGTCAGCAGATTGGGTGAGGAAAACGCTGAGAGCATTGTTGGCACTCCAGCCCGAGCGGGCAAACACACTTTGTAGCTCCCCGGCTAGCCCGGATGGGGCGCATGAGACGGCCTTGCCCGCAGTCCAGCCGCCGTTGGTGTTGTTAAATGTGCAGCTATGGGCAGTGGTTTTACTGCGGCCGCTAAGGTTATTGTTGTTGGAGACTAGGCCGGCGGAGTTATTAGCGTTCTCAACGCTAATACTGGTTGTCAGGTTTGGGTTGGTAACTGTGTTGGCGGGTGTAACAACCAACTGAGCGTCCATAATATTGGCGTTCTTTAAGATGCGTACCTGTTCGAAGCGTGCAGCAATCATTGCTCTATCTAGGGGTAGGTTAGCCCCCGCTACGTTAACGGTGCCGTCTGGCGACTGATAAGCGTCGTCTTTTTCAGCGTTAACCCGAAAATCAATGATCGAGTTGATGCAACCGTTCCCACCGCTGTAGTTGATGCTTAACACGGGCTGCAGGCCGCCAGCGCCATCGACGCTGTAAGCCACGCGATTACTGGTGTTGCCTGCCTTGGGCGAAATATAGAACGCCATCGCGTTGTTGCCGCACCAAGAGCCGCTATTTACGATGCCTTGCACCAGGCTTTTCACGTCCGGGCCAGTGACGGGCTCGGGGGTTGGGCCGGCCACCCAGTCGGCTGCTGTCCAGTCAACCGAGGTGCTCTTGGGGCGAACGTCCAGGTTTGATCCGGGCGTGAATATGGAGGCGTTGGCGGTGTTTTCTGCCCGTACTTCAAATGTGGCATTGCCCCCAGCGCTGCTGGCTGCAGGGACAAAGCTGATGGT
>JAWWDH010000214.1:0-6115 GCA_033720015.1 Pseudomonas sp. | reverse complement strand
TGGCCATTGACCTGCAAAATCTAGTGGGCCAGTTCAAGTACCACTGACAGCTGAGACGATATGGCGGCGGATGTAACGACTGACATCCCCGCTAAATCACCCGGTGCAATGCAGCACAGTCCACCGCGAAATGATCGACCAGCTCTGGCCAGGGGTTTTCCGCCAGGTTGACCAGCACGCTGCGCGCACCCGCCGCGCGAGCACACTCCAGGTCAAAGCGGTAATCACCCACCATCACCAGCTCGTTGGGTGCCACCTGCCAGGTTTTGGCAAAATGCAGCAGGCCGCCTGGATCAGGCTTGGGCGGCGCTTCATCGCGGCCAATGACATCGGCCACGGCAAAGCAGTCATCCAGGCCGATGGCGCGCAAGGTCAGCAGCGCCAGCTCGTGAGCATTGCGGGTCAGGATGCCGAGCCGGCAGCCGCGCCCGTGCAGCTCGCGCACCAGTTCAATCGCACCCGGCGCCGGCTGCGAGGTCAGCGCCAACTCGCGCTCATGCTCCAGCAGCCAGGCATGTTTGGCGGTAGCCAGCGCTTCCGGCAGCCCAGCCAGATGGCCGAGAATGTCCTCGGCCAGCGGAATATCCAGGGCGCGCTTGATCGCTTCGAAATCATGCACCGCCAAAGTCAGGGTGCCGTCCATGTCGAACACCCAGTGCTGAGCGGCGGCGAGGCTCATTTCCAATCCTCACGCAAACGGATCAAGCCTTCTTGTGCGACCGAGGCAACCAACTGGCCCTGACGATTGAAGATGCTGCCGCGCGCGAAACCACGGGCATTACCGGCCCAAGGGCTGTCCATGCTGTAGAGCAACCAGTCGTCCATGCGCAGGTTGCCGTGGAACCACAATGAATGGTCGAGGCTGGCCACCTGCATAAACTTCTGCCACACCGACACGCCGTGCGGCAGCATCGAGGTGGTCAGCAAATTAAAATCGCTGGCATAGCCCAGCAGGTATTTGTGCAGCTGCGGATCATCCGGCAGCTCGCCGGCGGCGCGGAACCACACATGTTTGGCCGGTTCACAAGGTTTCGGCGCAAAGGGGTTGTCCATCATCACCGGGCGAATCTCAATCGGTTTCTCACTCACCGCCCGCTCACGCATGGGCTCAGGCAAGGCATCGGCGATCAGACGCGCTAGCTCGGTTTCCGACTGCAACTCTTCAGGCCCCGGCACGTCAGGCATCAGGTTCTGGTGGTTAAAACCTTCCTCATCGAACTGGAAGGAGGCGCTGCAGGTAAAGATCGGCTTGCCCTTCTGGATCGCCGTGACCCGCCGCGTGCTAAAGCTGCCGCCATCACGCACACGCTCAACCTGATACACCACCGGCAACGTGGCATCGCCGGGACGCAAAAAATAGCCGTGCATGGAATGCACATGGCGCGCTGCCTCAACCGTCTGGCTGGCCGCTGAGATGCATTGACCGAGCACCTGACCACCAAACAACTGGCGAAAGCCAAGGTCTTGGCTGACGCCGCGAAACAGATTTTCTTCGATGGTTTCCAGGGTCAGCAGGGCGACCAACTCATTCAACACCTGACTCATGCATGCTCTCCTGTTAACGCATCTGGCTGGGGACGAGATGGTAAAGACTTTGCCAACGCTTGTCGGCCTGACTCCACGCTAGATACAGACAATCATGCCAGCATTCTGGCCAATCAGCAGACGGGCTTGAGCCTGGCGCCGGCCTGCCGCCATACTTTAGACCTCTCCGCACGAGCCTTCCCCATGCGCCTGCCGCTGGTCTATCACGACGATTACAGCCCGCCCTTCCCGGCCAATCATCGTTTTCCCATGGAAAAATTCCGCCTGCTGCGCGACCACTTGATCGCCAGCGGCCTGAGCACCGATGCCGAGCTGCTGCGCCCCGAGCGCTGCCCCAGCGAGGTCCTGGCCCTGGCCCATTGCCCGGCGTATATCGAGCGTTTTGTCAGTGGCGAACTGAGCCATGAAGAACAACGGCGCCTCGGCCTGCCCTGGAGCGCCGCCTTGGCGCAGCGCACCATTCGCGCGGTGGGCGGCTCATTGCTGGCGGCGGAGCTAGCCTTGCAGCACGGCCTGGCCTGTCATCTGGCCGGCGGCACGCACCATGCGCATTACGATCACCCGGCAGGGTTCTGCATTTTCAATGACCTGGCGGTGATCAGCCAATACTTGCTGCAAAGTGGCAAGGCCCAGCGCGTACTGATCTTCGACTGCGACGTGCACCAGGGTGACGGCACCGCGCGGTTGCTGGAGCACACCGCGGACGCCATTACCGTGTCCCTGCACTGTGAAAAGAATTACCCGGCACGCAAGGCCCTCAGCGACTGGGACATTCCCCTGCCCAACGGCATGGGCGATGCCGCCTACCTAAAGGTGGTGAATGACACCCTGAATTACCTGCTGCCGCTATACCAGCCGGATATCGTGCTCTACGACGCCGGCGTCGACGTGCACCAGAACGACGCCCTTGGCTACCTCAACCTCAGTGATGCCGGCATCGCCGCCCGCGATGAAGCTGTGCTCGATCACTGCATCGGTCGCGACATTTCGGTCGTGGGGGTAATCGGCGGCGGCTACGACAAAGACCGCCTAGCGCTGGCACGCCGGCATGGCATCCTGCATCACACAGCCGACAAGGTTTGGCGGGCGAACGGCTTGGGCGGTAAGGCTTAACAGGCTAAAGCGACGCCGTCATAGCCAGCCCATGAGAGAGCTGAGCGCTGTAGCCGCTAGCCCGGCTGGACGCGAAAGTGCTCGAGCAGGCTCGCCATATCATCGGCCAGCGCAACAATCTGCTCATCCGGCACGTCGCGTGTCGCGAAGGCGCGCAAGCCCATAATCTGCGCTTGCAGCAAGCGGGCCAGGCGTGAGCAATCAACCTCTGCACGCAATTCACCAGCCGCCTGGGCGTGCTGCAAGGTCTCGCGCAACCGGGTTTCAATCATCGCCAGCATGACATCCACTTTCGCCAACAAGGTGGCATCCTCAGCGTTCACCTCAAGCAAGGTTTTAATCAGCATGCAGGCCTGCGCGGGGGCTTTTGCAGTGCCACTGCAGCAGCACGCAAGCGCATACAAATAGCCCTTCAGCCCTTCGACGATACTCGGGGCGCTCTCGATTATCTGGCGAAACTCGTCACCGCTACGCGCCGCATACGCGTCCAACGCCTCGCTAAACAAGCCGCTTTTGCTGCCAAAGGTGGCATAGAGGCTGCCGGGGCGCATGTCCAATGCCTCTTCGATGTGCTTCATCGAGGAGGCGTAATAGCCCCGCGACCAAAACAACTCAACGGCCCTTTGCAGAGCAACCTGTCGATCAAAACGAGCAGTGCGGGCCATCGTCAACTCTCGGGTGAAAGGCGGGTTAACCGCCAGGGTTAATTCTGAATGATCGCTCAATTATGACTTGATTGCCTTCACTTGATCAATTAGGGTGGCCATCTAGCTATTGAACGATCACTCAAATAAGGATCCATGCCATGAGCACTTTTACCCTACACGACCAAAACAGCGCACCTGAAGCGTCCAAAGCCCTCCTCGACAAGTCACAAAAAGCCTTTGGCCGAGTGCCTGGGCTGCATGCGGTGATGGCCGAGTCCCCTGAACTGCTCAACGGCTATCAAGTGCTGCATGGTTTGTTTCTCGACAGTAGCTTCGATGCCGACGAGAAGACCGTGGTGTGGCAAACCATCAACGTCGAGCATGCCTGCCATTACTGCGTACCGGCGCACACCGGCATCGCCAAGGCGATGAAGGTTTCCGATGAAATCAACAACGCGCTGCGTGATGAAACGCCCCTGCCAACGCCTAAGCTCGAAGCCTTGCGTGACTTCACCCTGGCCATGGTGCGCCAGCGCGGCGAAGTTGAGAGCAAGCAGCTGGAGGCCTTCTATGCCGCCGGTTACACCCAGCAAAACGTGCTGGAAGTGATTCTCGGCCTGAGCCAGAAAGTCATGAGCAACTACACCAACCACATTGCGCAAACTCCGGTTGATCAAGCCTTCAAGGTCTTTGCTTGGGAAAAGAACTAAGCCGAAGATGATTCAGGCACCTGCCAGCTCGCGGCAGGTGTCTGCTCTAACCGGACAGTCAATTTCTCAGCAGACAGTGGAGGCTTATATGCACACTGCAGTGGCATTTGATATCTACGGCACACTTATCGACACCCAGGCCGTGCTCACGCGCCTGAGTGACTTGGTTGGCGACAAAGCCCCTGCGGTTTCCCAGTTGTGGCGGCAAAAACAGCTGGAGTACAGCTTCCGCCGAGGTTTGATGGGCGACTACTGCGACTTCTCGGTCTGCACCCGCCAAGCCTTGCTGTTTGCCTGCCGCCAACAGCAGGTAGAGATCAGCGCTGCCGCCGTTGAGCAGGCGATGCAGGCCTACGCCGAACTGGAGGCTTTTGCCGATGTAGCGGCCGGCCTGGAAACCCTGCAACAACAGGGCATTGCGCTCTATGCGTTCTCCAATGGCAGCCGGGCAGCCGTGCAACATCTGCTGGAGCGCGCCGGCATCGCCGACTACTTTGCAGCCGTAGTCAGCGTTGAGGATGTGCGCTCCTTCAAGCCAGACCCCAAGGTTTATCAGCACCTGCTGCGCAGCTGCGGCCTACCGGCCAATGAGGTGTATCTGGTCTCCTCCAATCCGTTCGATATTCTCGGCGCAGCCCACGCAGGCCTGCGTACGGCCTGGCTACGGCGTGATCCGCAGGCGATTTTCGACCCCTGGGATGTGCAACCCAACATCCTTCTCGACGACTTCAGCGATTTGGCCCGTCAACTCGCTGTAATCAACTAACCCCGCGTCGCTAACCCTATCGTTCAACCCACTGCCTATGGCCTAAGAGCGGCGGGCATTCGGAGCCACTCAATGAAACACATTCCCCTGTTATTGCTGCGCGTCTCGCTGGGTTGGCTGCTGGTGATCTGGGGTGCCGACAAAGTATTCAATGTCGAACACGGCCTGGCGGTGGCTAATAAGTTTTACTTTGGCCTCCTGGCGGCAGAGCGCGCATTGCAAGTCGCCGGTGTGCTGCAAATGCTTATAGGCCTGGCCGTGGTGGTGGGCTTTGCACGGCGCTGGGTGTACCCCGCACAACTGCTACTCAACAGCGCCTCGCTGTTGGCAGTGTTCAAATCGGTACTGGACCCTTGGGGTTGGGTATTCACCGGCACCAATGCACTGTTCTATCCATCGTTGATTATCTTCGCCGCCAGCCTGCTGCTGATCGCCTTGCGCGAAGACGATACCTGGGTGCTGGATAAGTCCTGAGTCGCGCACACGTTTAACCACACAGGCCCCGCACTCGCTGCGGGGCCTGTGTGGTTATGGTTAGATGGTTCACCCCACGCCGCGCGAAACCCCGATGACCACTCGAACCTTACTGCTGACAGCCTTGGCGCTGCTGGCCTTTGCCGGGAACTCGCTGCTGTGCCGCCTGGCCCTGCGTGACACCGCCATTGATGCGGCCAGTTTCACCAGCCTGCGCCTCCTCGCCGGTGCAGTCACGCTGTGGCTGCTACTGCGCCTGCGCACAACTCACCACAGCAGCGCCGGCAGCTGGCCCGCTGCGATCGCGTTATTTGTTTACGCGGCGGCGTTTTCCTTTGCCTATATCCACCTGGATGCCGGCGCGGGGGCCTTGATCCTGTTCGGCGCGGTGCAGCTGAGCATGCTCGCCTGGGGGATTTATCGTGGTGAGCGCCTGGGACTAAAGGGCTACAGCGGCTTATTGTTGGCGTTCGCGGGGTTACTCGTTCTGCTGTTACCAGGCGCCAGCAGACCGCCTACCGGAGCCGCGTTGCTGATGCTGCTGGCGGGCGTGGCCTGGGGGGCTTATTCATTACTGGGCCGTGGCGTGAGCGATGCGCTGGCTGCAACAACCGGCAATTTTCTGCGGGCGGCACCCTTGGCGCTGCTACTGAGCGTCCTGCATATCGAGCAAATAAGCTGGGATACCCCGGGGCTGATCTATGCCCTGCTATCTGGCGCGCTGACCTCCGGCGTCGGTTACGCCATCTGGTACAGCGCATTGCGCGGCCTGCAGGCCTTTCAGGCCGCCTGCGTGCAACTCAGCGTACCGATTATCGCCGCGCTGGCTGGCAGCCTGCTCCTAGGTGAAGCCTTGAGCC